>JASLCY010000176.1 GCA_030151925.1 Oligoflexus sp. | reverse complement strand
GCGGCCGACTTTTTTCAGGAGCACGCAGGTGAGGAGGTCGCGGGCGACCTCGGGAGCGGGACGAGCGAAGAAATTCGCATCCAGCGGTTCCCAGCCGGCCGGTATCGATCGCAAGAGCTCCTGCATGCCACGTCCTTTCCCGCGCTGCCTGCCAACGCGTCTCCTGAACGAATACACCGAGGACAGGCGCGAGAGAAAGGGCTTAACTCAGGCCCGTTTGAGCGGTTGCATAAGGGCCGCGATCTTCAGCGATTTGAGGGGACCGAGAATACGTATCGCCGTCAGAAATCCGGCCGCAAGGGCGCCGCCGACTCCGCAGGTCACGATGTCTTGACCGGTGAGGAAGAGATTCTTGATGGGCATATCGGTTCTGAGCCAGCGCTGTTCAAAACGCTTCGGCGTATGGTTGAGGCCGTAGATCTCGCCTTGGGGATAGTTGCTGAAGTGCACGGTCGACAGCGGCGTCGAGAGCTCGGTGTAGACGATCTTGCCTTTGATGCCGGGGACGCGTTCCTCGAGGATATCGAGCAGGCGGGCCGTGATCTCGCGCTTCAAGGCCTCATAATCCTCGCCGCGTTTGCGCCAACGGGTCTTCACCCAATTCTCGAACCAGGCATAGGGCGCCGGAACCACGACTTCCACCGTACTTTTCCCGGGGAAATGATCGTTCCACGCCGGGTCCTTGCCGGAGGGGAAGGAGACGTAGACGACGGGGAAGTCGAAGTCGGCCGCGGCCGTGCCCAGATAACGATCGACGTTGCGATCGTGCTGCGCGTCCGGATAGAGCCAGAGGTTGCCCGTATCGATCCCGAGGTCGGCCTGCGAACCTTTGAGGCCGATATAGAGGCCGAAGTGAGCGAACGAAGGCGAGACGGTCTTAAGGAGCTCTTGGTAGCGGAGCTTGGTGGGATGGCCTTCAGGAAGGAGGCGTCGCACCGTATTTTCCACGCCGATCGAACTGATGATGCGGCGGGCTTTGAGAACACGGCCATCGGCGAGCACGACGCCCGCGGCGGCGCCTTTATCGAGGACGAGGCTCTTGACCTCGGCGTTGATGACGACTTCGCCGCCGAGGGATTTGAGGTTGTCGTAGGCCGTGCGGGCGATCGAAGCGGAGCCGCCGACCGGATAGTTCGCGCCGTCGAGATAATGCTTCGCGACGAGGGCATGCACGGCGAAACTCGAGTGCGAGGGCGGCAGCCCGTAGTCGCCCCATTGTCCGGTGAGCACGGCGATGAGCTGTTCGTTGCGGGTGAGAGCGCTCAGGACTTCAGCGGTCGTCTGCCTCGCGTATTTGAGGAAGGGCGCCCGCAAACGGCGATGCAGCAGGTTCGCGAGCCAGAGAGGGAGGGCGCGTTCGGCGAAGAAGGGCGTGGCGAGCCGGTGCACGCTCTTGATGAGTTTGATGTAGGCCGTGATCGCCGCGCGCTCTTCGGGAAAATGCCGGATGAGGTTCTCGCGGAAGGGGATCTCGCCTTTAAGATAATGATAACATTCCGAACCGAGGTATATTTTATCGTAAGCTGCATCCATCTCCTGCCATTGGAGTTTGCCACCGCTCACAAAATCAAACATGCGTCGCATGCTCGACCAAGGGCGATGCACTTCGCCGACATAATGCAGGCCGACGTCCCATTCGAAGCCTTTGCGCTGATAGGTATGGGTAAAGCCACCGGCCGTATAATGGCGTTCGAGGACGATCACTTTCTGCCCTGATTTGGCGAGGCACACGGCGGTCGCGAGCCCGCTCATGCCGGAGCCGATGATGATCGCATCGTAATTTTTTTCGAACTGGGCTTTATGCAATTGGATTCCGATGACCATGGCTTCGTTCCTTTGGAGGGGAGGGCGTTCATCTTCGTCAGGGATATCGCGGAATGTTGTCGGTGTCAACATTCGAGTGCCCGACGTGGGGAGGTTGAGAAAATCTGATGTGATCTTAGGCGATTAACGCTCGGGATCGGCAGCGATGGCCAAGAGGCGCTCGCAGGAAGCGCGGATGAATTTCCTCTTGTTCTTCACATGCCGCAGTTGGCCGTTCATGAGCAGGCTGGAGAGTCCGTGCACGCAAGCCCATGCCAGGTCGGCAAGGAGAAATTTCTCGGCGGCGGTCGCATCGCCCTCGAGGCAGCGTGAGGAGGTCTCCTTGAGGAGCAGATAAGCGCGCGAGGCGAGCTGCTGGATCGTCTTGTAGGCGTTTGAGAGAAAGAATCTCTGATCGAAAAGCAGGCGGTAATGCGCGGGGTTATCGATCGCGAAGTTCACGTAGGCGATGCCGAGCTCGACGAAACGCTCCCCGTTCTCCAGATTCTTCTTGGCAGTGACCTGCTCGAGGACGGACACGAATTTGAGGTAACCCTCCTCGGTGACGGTCGCGAGCAGGTCCTCGACGCTCTTGAAGTGGCGATAAGGGGCGGTCCGGGAAACATCCAATCGACGAGCCAGCTCGCGGAAGCCGATCAGGTGGGCCTCGTCCTGTTTGATCATGAGCAGGGTCTCGGCGATCAGCGCCGCTCGCAAGTCGCCATGGTGATAGTTTTTGGTGTCGGGCAAGTTCTGGTCTCCGGACGTCTTTTTCCGCTGAAGGCTACATTATATTGTCATTGTCGTGACAGTTAGGAATATTTTTTGCAAACAGAAAAATGACAATTTTTTCTTCAGTTCATGAGGAGACTCAATATGGCCAGAGGAAGTAAGAGCAAATATACGGATAAACAGAAACGCATGGCCGAGCACATCGAAGAGGGCTATGAGAACAAAGGCCAGTCGAAAGGCGAAGCCGAGCGCAAAGCCTGGGCGACCGTGAACAAGGAAGACGGCGGCGGACGCAAGTCCGGCTCCGGCACCACCAAAAAGGCGAAGGCCCGCCGCAAGAGCAGAAGAAAAGCCGTCGGCCGCAGCGCGGCCGCTTCAAGGAAGGGCATAGGCCGCGCCTCGCAGGGCGGCAAGAAAAAAACGGCCAAGAAGAAAACCGCTAAAAAAGCTGCCGCCAAGAAAAAAACCACCGCGAAACGGAAGGTCGGACGGAAAAAAGCTTCGACCGGTGCCGCCAAGAAGAAAACCGCGAAGCGGAAAGTCGGCACCAAGCGGGCCAAGGGCAAAGCCACCAAGAAAAGGGCCAAGGTCGCTCGGAAAAGCACCCGCGGCCGCAAGAAAAAGGCTTCGTGACCAGCCCTAAACCGGTTCGTCGAGCAGCAGCTTCTCGTGCAGGGAGCGGTATTTCCCGCCGAGCGCGAGAAGTTCGCCATGAGTTCCCATCTCTATGATATGCCCCTTCTCGAGGACCGCGATCGAATCGCAGCGCTGGATCGTCGAGAGGCGGTGGGCGATGACGATGAGCGTGCGGCCCGAGAAGAGCTTCTCGATCGCCCGCTGGATGATCGCGTCCGAGGCGGGGTCCACGCTGGAGGTGGCCTCGTCGAGGATGATGATCTTCGGATTCCGGGCTATGGCCCGGGCGAAGGCGATAAGCTGCCTCTGACCGACGGAGATGTCCTCGCCGCCCTCGCGGAGCTGGTATTCGTACTTGCCTTCGAGCTTCTGGATGAACTTGTCCGCCTCCACGTAGCGGGCGGCCGCCTGCACCATCTCCTGGGTGATATCGGGCTCGCCCAGGCTAATGTTGAAAGCCACGCTGCCCTTGAAGATCACGATATCCTGCGGGACGATCGCGATCTTGCGCCTGAGGCTCACGCCGTCCACCTGCGCCAGGGACTGGTCGTCGATGCGGATGTCGCCGGTATAACCCGAATACAGCTTGCTCAAGAGCTTGACGATAGTCGACTTGCCCGAGCCCGTGGTGCCGACCAGGGCCAGCGAATGGCCGGGGGTTATGGCGAAACTCACGTGCTCCAGCGTCGGCGTCGGCGGATTGTAGGAGAAGGAGACGTCCACGAACTCGACCTTCCCGAAGAGGACCTCGGCCGGCTCGTCGCCTCCGATGAACTCCTGCGTGTCGAAGATCGAGAACACCCGCTCGATCGCGGTGAAGGCGCCCTGGAGCATCGCGATCTTGTTCGCCAGCTGCTTCAGGGGGTCGAAGAGGTTCTGCACGTACTGCACGAAAGCGATCATGATCCCCGCGCTCAAGGCGCCGTGCGAAGGCCTTACCGTGAACCAGAGCACCAGGCCGATGGTGATCGACGAGATCCCGTCCAGCAGGGAGAACAGGACCGCATCCGCGACCACCGACTTCATCTGCGCGTCGCGGAACTCTATCGTCAGCCTATCGTATTTCTTCTGGCTGTCCTCCTGCCCCGACAGGACCTTGACCGTGCTCACCCCATACAAGCATTCCTGCGTATAGGCATTGAGCGCGGCGGTCTTGACCCGCGCGAGCATCATCGACTGCTTGAGCTGCCTCGAGAAGAACGAGATCATCCCGAGCACGACGGGCAGGACGCAGAGCGTGATCACGGCCAGACGCCAGTCCAGCAGGAACAAGCCGACGACGGCGCCCGCGAACACGGCGAGGTCCACGACCGAGCTCAAGACCCCTTGGTTCAGGCTCTCGCTCAGGTTATCGAAGTCGCTGGTCGCCCGGGTCACGAGCGCCCCGGAGAGGTTCTTGTCGTGATAACGCGCCGACAGCCGCATGATGTGCGAGACCAGGCTCATCCGCATGTCGCGGATCATCTGGAACACCGCCCGCGAGGTCATCACGGTCTGCCCGGCGCGGACGATATATTCGAACACCACGCACACCAGGTACGCGACGGCCCCGTAGCTCAGGATGCGGAAGTTCCCCGCGAGCACGCCCTGATCGATCGTCTTCTTCAGGATGAAGGGGATCGCCATCTGCAGGCCGGAGATGATCGGAATCAGGATACAGGACAATATAAGGGCTTTTTTATGCGATCTCAGGAAGGGCCACAGGCGCCTGAGATCCGCCAGGTCTTTAAACAGTCGCATCTTCGGAGACGAGCTCATGCATTTCCTCTTTGAGTTCGGGATGGCGGAGAATGAGATCGGCAAACAGCCCCTGGTCGACGATGCGGCCGTCCTTCAGATAGATCACCCGATCGCACAGCTCGAGCACCGAGCCCCGGTGCGAGTTGATGATCATCGTGCAGCGCAGACGCCGGAACTCTTGGATGAGCCGGGCTTCGGTGATGTTATCCACCGCCGAGAGGACGTCGTCGAGCAGGAGCAGCTTGGGCCTCCGGAGGAACAGCCGCGCGATCGCCAGGCGCTGCTTCTGGCCGCCCGAGAGCCTCAGTCCCTTCTCCCCGATCTCGGTGTTCCAACCTTCAGGGAAACCCTGGATCTCCTTCAGGATCTGCGCGGCGCGCGCCGCGGCTTCGAGCTGCGCGTCGCTCGGCTTCTCCTTCAGGCCGTAACTGAGGTTCTCGCGGATGCTGGCGGAGAAAAGGTGCACCTTCTGCAAGGCATAAGCGACCTCTTCCCGCAGGACCTCCGGCGACAGGTCCACCAGATCGCGCCCCTCGAGAAGGATGGAGCCGTGCGGCGGATCGTAGAGCCTGGTGAGCAGGTGGAAGAGCGTGCTCTTCCCGCTCCCGACCGCTCCGCAGACGCCGAGCATCTCTCCGGCCTTCACTTTCAAACGAACGTGATCGAGCACCGCCGCGGTCGCGCCCGGATAGTGGAACACCAGATCCCGCAGCTCCAGCTGGGGAACGTCGGCTTTGATGGGCAGGACCAGGCCGCTCTCGGGTTCTTCGGTGAAGAAGGGCTCGAGGCGCTCCAGCGCCGTCCTTGATCTTTGGTAAACCGCGAGGATGATGCCGATCGCCGTCATCGGGAAGGCGAGGTACGAGAGATAGATGTTGAAGGCGAGGATGTCGCCGACGGTGATCACCTTCTGAGTCACGAGATAACCGCCGTAGAACAGCACCACGAGCTGCGAAAGCCCTGTCATGGCCGAGATGAGCGGGATGAACAGCGTCCGGAGGAGGAGCACCTTCATATCGGTGTCGTAGACCTTGTCGTTTTCCAGTTCGATCAGGCGCTGGAAGCTCGTTTCCGAAGCATTGGTTTGGATGACGTGGATATTGGTGAAGGTTTCGGTCACGCGGTTCGTCAAGGTCCCGACGGCTTCCTGATTCTTCCGCGTGAAGCCTTGCATCTTCGGCATGACGAAGCGGGTGATCACGAGCATCAGGACCATGGGCAGGAGCGCGGCCAAGGTCAGGAATCGATGGACCGACAGCATCTGGAAGAGCGTGAAGGCCGAGATGAAGACCAGGTTGAGGATCTGCAGGACGCCGAAGGCGAAGAAGACTCTTAGTTGGCCGATATCATTCGAGAAACGGCTGATGAGATCACCCATGCCGAATCTA
>JASLCY010000158.1 GCA_030151925.1 Oligoflexus sp. | reverse complement strand
TCACGGCCCAGAGCTGCGATCCGAACCAGGTCGCGCAGAAATACAACTTCGGTACCACCATCGCCATCGAGTGGAGCATCAGCCCTTGGAATCGCGCTTCCGGCGCGACCGCGGCGAAGACCACGACCCTAACCCGTTGAGAGTGCCATGACCATCATCCTGCCGCAAAACGATACGAACTCCAAACGCGCCTCCGACCTCGCCACCGTTCGTAAGGACTACGCCTACGACATGAGCTACGGTTTTCCCGTGGGCACGAAGTACTACGACCGCGATAAGGATTCCGTCACCTGGTGGACGACGGTCCTGAAGTATCTCCAGGAAGCGCGCGACAACGCCGACGCGATCCTGAAGAAGACCGGCTGGAAGACCTCCAAGCCCTTCGTCGGCCTGGACGCCGTGACGTTCGCCAATATCTTGAAGACGAAGGACTTCCCGAACGCGTTCGACTACTTCCTCCCGGACCTCGGTTACATCATCGGCGGCGGCCGTCCGAATTCGCTCGACGAATACCTCAACGTCTTCCAGATCGTCGATCCCACGATCTACGTGAAGACGACCGAAGACGATTCGTATTTCGCGCACTCTTACGTCGCCGGCCCGCATGCCCGCGCGTTCGAGCAGATGAAGGCGATCCCGGCCAACTTCCCTTTGACGAACGAGATCTTCCGCAAGACCAAGGAGTTCGCGAGCGACGACATCAATCAAGCCGTCGCCGGCGGGCGCGTGTTCTTCGCCGATTACAAGGAGCTGAACGACCTCGTGAACGGCGTTCACCCGCTGCAGAAGAAATACATCTACCAGCCTATCGTGGCTTTCGCCGTTCCGCAGGGCGGCAAGGACATCGTGCCCTTCGCGATCCAATGCGGCCAGAGCCCCATGGGCAATCCGATCTTCACTCCGACCGACGGCTGGGCCTGGAAAATGGCCAAGTGCGTGGCGTGGTCGGCGCATTACACCTATCACGAGATCCTGAGCCATCTCGGTCTCACTCACCTGCTGGTCGAACCGATCGTGGTCGCGACGCGTCGGCAGCTGCATGAAAGCCATCCGGTTTACACCCTCCTGAGCCCGCATTTCGAAGGGACGATGGTCATCAACAGCATGGCGATGTCGAGCCTCATCCAGGAGAACCAGGCCGTGGACCGCCTGGTGGGAGCCGGCATCAAATCGTGCCATGCGACGATCGCCAAGGTTCGCCTCGGCTACAGCTTCAAGAATAACTATCTGCCGAACCGCCTGCGCAATGCCGGGCTTTATTCCAAGGAGCATCTCCCGAATTACCATTATCGGGACGATGCGACGCTCATCTGGAACGCGATCCGGGCCTTCGTGAGTCGTTATGTCGATCGAGCCTATGCGGGCGATGCGGACGTCAAAGCCGATTTCGAATTGCAGGCCTGGGCCGCGGAGCTCTCCAGCAACGACGGCGGCCGCATCAAGGACTTCGCCGCGGGCGGCGGCATCGAGGATAAGGATCAGCTGATCGACACCTGCACGATGATCATCTACACCGCGGGCCCGCAGCACGCGGCGGTGAACTTCCCCCAGAAGAACCATATGAGTTACCTGCCGGGCACTCCGCTGGCGGGTTATCGCCCGGCGCCCGATAGTAAGGCGATGGCCGAGAAGGATTTCCTCGATATCCTCCCGCCCCTCGACGTCGCCATCAAACAATGGCAGACCATGCACTTTCTCGGATCGGTGCATTATACGACGCTCGGTGATTACGGGGATCTCTTCAAGGATAGCGTGGCGCAAGCCGCGGCTGCGAAGTTCAAAGAGGACCTGACTCGCATCGAGGTGGAGATCAAGAATCGGAACCTGACGCGTCAGCCGTATGAAGCGCTGCTGCCGTCGCTCATTCCCCAAAGCATTAACATTTGAGGCCGAAGATGCAAGACAACCTCTATAATCGCCGCGCTCTCTTAGGTTTGGCCGCTCTCACGACCGGCACGATGGCTTTGGGCCAGCCGCTGTCGAGCGTCGGGGAATACCTGGCGACCCTCCAGGGCGAAGCCAGGGTCGAGGCCATACTCAATCAGCACTTCCCGGAGACGGTGGGACAGGCGGCCTTCTTAAAGGCTTTCCATCAACGCCTGCTGCACGCGGCGACCCATCCCATGCAAAAAGCCGCTTTCGAACGCCGCCTCGTCGCCGAGGATATCGAGAACTATCTCGAGATCCAGGTCCTAGCCGGCTTCGTCATCCACAGCAACTACTACGACCTCGTCGAAGGCCGCGCCGCGAAGCTCGCTCTTGTTTGATCGATGCACAGGTCGCGCCGGCGCGACCTGCTCGTGATCATTTCGCCGGTTCGACTCGAACTTCCTTATTCATATCGTGCCGCACTTTGCTGATGTGCTCATAGACGATCTTCCGCACGCGGTTGATCGCTCCCAGCGGCTTATGCTCGGGCAGCGAATGCCAGGGATTGAAGCTGAGCGTATCGCAGGCCTGATTCGCGGCGACCGTCGGATCGGGCGTCGGCGCTATGTTCTGGTCGGCATGATTCATCTGCAGGGTCGCGATCTTCGTCCAAGGCGTCGTCCATTCTATCCTCGAATCCTCCACGCTCATGTCATTGCTCGTCCTCACCTGAACGTAGATATCCATGCAGGCGTCGGTCGTCTTGAAATGGTCGATCAGGGCCGTCCTCAGGTAATTATCGTCCTTGGTGTCCTTCGGAATAGGGTCCGAGCCGTTGATCGCGCAGGGCCGCGCCGAGTATTTCACGGCCTTCTTCTGCGCTCCGACGCCGAGCTGGTAGGGAACGTTGGAATAATACGTGGCCTGGATGGGGGAAGCGATCTGCAGGCTCTTGATATCGGTCGCGATCTTCGTCCCCTGGATGCCGAGCGATTTGAGCGTCGCCGCCTGGCTCAGGACGTCCGAATTCTGGAATTTATCGATGAACGTCACGTACTCCTTCGGGTCCTTCATGAAGAAGACCGGATGGCTGATCATGATGAAGTCCTGGGTCGTCGCGTCCGGCTCGTTGTCGAGCAGCTTCTTGCCCGGTACGTTGTAGAGTTTGAAGGCCATGCCGCGGCCGTCTTTGGTGATATCGGGCTGATCGGGCTTCTCGCTCGAATTCGAGAAACGCACGACGGCGTCGTACTTCGAGCCCTTCGCGAAGACGCCCTGGGCGAATTCGTCCTTGATGTCGGAGGCGACGATGAACTGCGCCTTCACGCAGCCGTGCGTCTTGGGGTGCGCGTCGCGCATCGCCCTTTTTCCCGCGTACTGCGCGTGGATCTGATCGTCGATGATCTTCGCGATCTTATTCGCCGAGTCGATCTCCTCCTCCTGCAGGGATTCGCCGAGATCCGGATCGGGCACGGGATAAGTGAGGGCGAGGTTCTCGGTGCCGGCGGTCGTGCCCGAAGACGTGGTGCCCGCGCTCGAGGTGGAGTTCGCCGACGTATTCGTCTGATCTCCGTTCGCCTGGCTGCTCGCCCCTTGGGTAGTCGCTTCAGGTTGGGTTTTGGCGCTGGGTTTAGGCGTGGGTTTTACGCAGGACGCCAGGGTCAGAACGGTGAAAGCGGTCAAGGGCAAGGTACGGACCATGGTCAAACCTTTCGTGTTTTGCTGAAAAGGCAATAAATTCCGGAATCATTCGAGGCTGATGAACCATTATACCGCTTTTCCTGAAAAAAGCTCGTTTTGGGGGAATAGCCTGTGAATTTTCTTCGAATTCCGCCGATACCTCCTTGGATCATGACCTCTCCGTGGGAGCGCGCATCATCGTGAAGCATCATACAAAATCATTGCCGATACTAGCCTTGGTCGTCCTCATGCTGGGCGGGGGCTGCAAAGACCACCTGCAGCGCATAGGGCAGAAGCTGAACCCTTTCTCCAAGGAAGACGCGGCCGCGACCGCCGAGAAAAGCGGGCAGGCGGGCAGCGACGCGACCGGCTCGAGCGCGAAGGCCGACGCCGCAGCCGATGCCTTGCACGCAACCGTTCTGCAGGACCTGAAGAGCAAACACGCCGGCAGCGAGAACCAGACCTGGTTCGAGAGCAAGGCCTTGCTCGACGGCGAATGGATCGCGAACTCACCCAAAGGCTATATCGGCATCGAGGCCGCGAACCTGCCGAAGGGTTATGACTGCCCGAAAACGCAGAGCGGCTGCGATACCGTCTTTGAGCGCAAGCTCTGCAGCATGGACGCTGACTGCTCGGGCTCGCATACGAAATGCGCCGTCCTCCGCGCGACGGTCACGGCCTCGGGCGACAAGCCGCGCGCCATGTGCCTCGGTTCGGGCGATGAGATGCTCAACGACTACTACGATGCGCTCGTGCTCCCCGAGAAGCATCTCGAGATCGTATCCCTCACCTTCCCCAGCGGCCGCTTCCGGCAAACGCTGGTGAACGCGCTCGCCTTCCTCTCGCACAAGGCTTCGGTGCCGACGGTGAGGATGCTGGTGAGCAGCATGGACGGCGCGACGCCCAATCTTCTCAATCCGCCGGCGAAAATGCTCTCGAAGTTCCTGGACGAAGTGAAGGCGGCCGGCGGCGATACCAGCAAGATCAAGATGAACTTCGGTTATCTGTCCGACAAGAAGACGAGTTGGAACCACGCGAAGATCGTGCTGGCCGACGGACAAAGCGTTTTGCAGGGCGGGCACAACATGCTCGACCCCGACTATGTGCAGGAAGCGCCGATCTTCGATATCTCGATCCACGCTCACGGCGACCTCGGCCAGGGCGTGCAGAACTTCGTGAATACGCTCTGGGCCAAAGCCGATCCCTGGGCCTCGAACTTCGGCAATAACGAGAAGGTCGTGCCGCCGACCGTCATGCCTTCCTCCACGGGCACGGCGCATGTCATCGGCATGGGCCGCATGGGAACGCTCGGCGACAACGCCTCCGACGACGGCATCATCGCGCTGGTGACCGCGGCCAAGAAATCGATCTATCTCGCTCAGCAGGATATTTACAACGACATCATCAAGACCGGCGCGAAGCCTTCCTACGCTCAACCCGCGCTCATAGACGCCATCCTCCGCGGCGTCACGGTGAAGGTCATGCAATCGAGCTCCACGAAGTTCCTGGGATATGGGATGGTGGCTCCGGACAAGGCCTACGGCCTGCTCAGGGATGCGATCGTGAAAGAGGCGGAAGCCCGTAAATTCGTGCCGCCCAATAACCTGACCCTGACCGAATATATCTGCCAGCAGGTGGAATACGCGCCGACCTACTTCAGCTCCAAGATCACGAAGTGGCCCGACAACACCGACATCGGCGTCCACCACAAGATCATCATCGTGGACGAGACGGGTTTCTATAACGGCTCGCAGAACTTCTATCCGTCCGATCTCCAGGAATTCGGCCT
>JASLCY010000134.1 GCA_030151925.1 Oligoflexus sp. | reverse complement strand
GCAGAGAAGGCCGAAGCAATTGTCGACGGCCTCCGCACCGAACACGATCTCGATGCCAAGCGGCTCGGCGCGCGTCTTCACGACATCGATCGTCTGCGGGTGCGTGTCGGGATCGATCACGAAGACGTCGCCGGCCTTGCCGTTGAGGCGGTGCAGCATCGCCATCGCTTCGGCCGCGGCCGTGCCTTCGTCGAGAAGCGAAGCGTTCGCGATCGGCAGGCCGGTAAGGTCGGTCACCATCGTTTGGAAGTTGATAAGGGCCTCGAGACGGCCTTGGGCGATCTCGGGCTGATAAGGGGTATACTGCGTGTACCACGCCGGGTTCTCGAGGATGTTGCGCTGGATGACGGTCGGCGTGATCGTATCGTAGTAGCCGGTGCCGATATAGCTTTTGAAGATCTTGTTTTTGCTCATGATGCGGCGCAGCTCGGCGAGCGCCTCATGCTCAGGCAAAGCCTTCGGCAAGTCGAGTGCGGCCCGAGTTTGGATCGCGTTCGGCAGTGCTTTTTGCGTCAACGCGTCAAGACTTGCATATCCGAGTTCCTGAAGCATGGCTTTGATATCACGCTCGGAAGGACCGATGTGACGCCCAGCAAAGCCCTGAATATTATTTGCTTTTTCCCATACACTCATGAGACCCACCACCTTAAACCCTGTTGTTTCGGACTCCGGTAATGTAGCTAAACAGGTCGGAAAATGCAAAAAATCACCCGCTAAAACGCAAAAAAGCCGAGGAACGCTCATTCCTCGGCTCTTGATCGGAAAGACCGGGATTACTCGTCTTCAGAGATGAATTTTTGGTATTCATCGCCCGAGATCAGTTCGCCGTCGTTCGAGGTGAAGGAGATCTTGAGCAGCCAGCCGAGTTTATAAGGGTCTTCCGTGAGTTTCTCGAGATCCTTGGCGATCGCGGCGTTCACTTCGGTCACTTTACCCGAGATAGGCATATAGAGGTCGGAAACGGTTTTGGTCGATTCGATGCTGCCGAAGGTCGAACCGGCCTTGAAGGATTCGCCGACTTTAGGAAGGTCAAGGTGTACCACGTCGCCGAGCTGCTCGAGAGCGTAAGCTGTGATGCCTACGGTGGCCGTGTTGTTTTCGATGCGAGCCCACTCGTGCTCTTTTGTGTACTTGAGATCCTTAGGCAAAGACATGGATAACCTCTTGTTATATATCAATGAATTAGACTTTTAATCACTTGACCTTAGCCGAATATAGGGGTCTTTTGACGACCTTCGCAAGTTTTCTTTTGCCGCGTACGTCGATGCTGAGCGTATCTCCGAGCTGCGCCGCGTCTTTATCAATAAGAGCCATGCCACCTGCACCCTCGACGGTCGGGAGAACCGAACCGCTGGTCACGACGCCGACCTTCTTGTCACCGGCATAGACGTCCATGCCGTGGCGGGCGATGCCCTCGTCCTCGAGCTTGAAAGCCACGATCTTGCGCGCCGGGAGTTTACCGGCCTTTTGGTCTTCCATCTTCTTTTTGCCGAGGAAGTCGCCCTTCTCAAAACGCACGGCCCAGCCGATGCCCGCTTCGATCGGCGAGACGGTCTCGTCCATATCGTTGCCGTAGAGCAGGTAACAGGCTTCCAGGCGAAGCGTATCACGCGCGCCGAGGCCGATAGGCTTCGCGTTGGTCTTCTCGAGCAGCTCGGAGAACACGGCCGGGGCCTGGGCGTTGGGAATATAGACCTCGTAGCCTTTTTCGCCCGTATAACCCGTGCGCGCCACGTAGCCGGTCGCGCCGTGGAACGAGGCTTCGGCGATATGGGTGTAAGCGAGCTCCTGCACCTTCTTCTGGTCGGCGGGCGCGAGGATCTTCATCAGCGCCTCTTCGCTTTCAGGACCTTGGATCGCGAGTTGGGACCAGAGCGGCGATTCATTGATCACGTCGACCTTATGCTGGCCTTTGTGTTTTTTGAGCCATTCGTAGTCTTTGTCGATGTTGGAGGCGTTCACGCAGAGGAGGTAGCGTTCCGAGCCTACGCGGTAGATGATGAGGTCGTCGATGAAACCCGCGTCTTCGGTCGGAAGGGCCGAGTATTGGCCGTGGCCGATTTCGAGCCGCGCAACGTCGTTGACCGTCAAGCCTTGCAGATAAGCCAGAGCGCCAGGACCTTCGACGATGATCTCTCCCATGTGGCTCACGTCAAAGATACCAACATGTTCACGCACATATTTATGCTCGGCCAAAACGCTTTCGTATTGAACAGGCATATCCCAGCCTCCGAACGGAACCATCTTAGCTTTCAGCTGTTTATGGAGCGCATGCAAAGGTGTTTTTTTCATTTCCTGCGTCATGGCGAGTATCCTCAGTCCTGTAAATGTTCGGCTCGGAGCGTACTTAAGATAAGGACGCTTGTCCACTGAGGACAGCGGAAAGCTCGGTCAGCGGCCGCTGGCAGGTTTCGCCTTCGCAGCGGTAAAACAGCGTTTTCGCCCCGGCCGCCGGCGCTTTACCTTTGAGAACAGGGCAGAGCTTTTCCAGCTCCGATGCGTACTGGACCCAGGCGAAAGACGAAGGCACGGCCTTTAGCACCGCGGGCTCCAGAGGGCCGGCGATGACGAGAGAAGGCGTGTGCAGCTCGGAGAGCGCGAGATGCAGCATCGGGAAATTCCCGGGGAACCTGCCCATGAGTTCGCCGGCCTGTTTTAAGAGCGTGCGGCTCGCTTCGAGCAGCTTCGTATCGCCCGTGAGCTTAAAAAGCCGCGCGAGGTTATAGGCGCTGAGGCCGTTGCCGCTCGGAGTCGCGGCATCCATATAATCCTTGCCGCGATGCGGGAGATGGTGGTCGGCGCCCTGATCGTCGAAGTAGCCGCCGGTCTCGTGATCCCAGAAAAGCTGATCCTGCCTTGCCTGCCAAGCCACGGCCGCCTCGAGCCAGGCCGGTTCGAGAGTCGTTTGGTAAAGTTCGATCAGGCCCCAGATGAGAGCCGCGTAGTCTTCGAGAAAGGCGGGTTGCTTGGCTTTGCCGGCTCTATAGCTTCGCAGCAGCGTTTCGTCCTGCACCATCTTCTCGCTGAGGAAGCTCCAGCTCCGCCGCGCGGCCTCCGTATAACGAGGATCCTGCAGCACCCGTCCCGCCCTGGCCAGCGCCGCGATCATCAGCCCGTTCCAACCGGCGATGATCTTGTCGTCCAGCCCCGGGCGAACGCGTTTCGAGCGCCGCGCGAGCAGCTCCGCGAGCAAACTTTCATACGCCTCGCCTTCGGGCAGGACGTCTTTACCGATATGATGCAGGATGTTGGCATTCCGCACGGCCTTGAGCCCGGCGGCCGCCTCCATCTCCTCGACCTGCCGTGAGATCTCGAAGTTCCCTTCCGGCCTGAACTCGAAATACTTTTGGACTTCGGCGAGCAGGGCAGGCTCGAGATCATCCGTGCCCCAGACGTAGAATTTGCCTTCGGTCTTCTCGCTGTCGGCGTCTTCCGCGCTGTAAAATCCGCCTTCCGGGCCCGTCATGTCCCGCAGGATGTAATCGAGCGTCGTCTCGACGACCCTTTTATCCTCGGGAGATCCGCTCAAGGCGAAGGCTTCGGTATAAGCCAGAGTAAGGAGCGCGTTGTCGTAGAGCATCTTCTCGAAGTGCGGCACCATCCATTTCTCGTCGACCGAGTAACGGTGGAAGCCGCCGCCGACGTGATCCCGCATGCCGCCGCGCGCCATGCCTCCCAGGGTCTTGCGGACGATCTCCTTATACCTGGGCTCCCGCAGGAGCAGCAGCAGGGCCATCGCCGGCGGGAACTTCGGAGCGGCTCCGAAGCCGCCGTAACGCGGATCGAAGCTCTCGGCTTTGCCGCGCAGGAAGGCTTCGACCGCCTTGTGATCGATCGCAGCGGCCGGCTGGAAGAGGTCCGCCTCGCGAATCTTCAAATGCTCGCCGAGCTCGAAGGCGCGGTCCTTCACATCGAGGTGATTCGCCTCCCAGATCTCGCGGATCCGCAGCAGGATGGCCTTGAACTGCTCGCGCGGGTAGAACGTCCCGCCCCAGAAGGGTTTGCCCTCGTCGGTCAGGACCGCCGAGAGCGGCCAGCCTCCGCGCTGGTTCATGGCCTGCACGGCCTTCATATAGTAGGCGTCGACGTCGGGGCGCTCTTCGCGATCCACTTTGATCGCTACGAAGTGTTTATTGAGGATCTCGGCGACGTCCTCTTTCTCGAAGGAATCGCCTTCCATCACGTGACACCAATGGCAGGTGGAATAACCGATCGAAAGAAAGATCGGTTTGCCCTCCGCCGCGGCCTTGCGGAACGCGGCCTCGCCCCAGGGAAACCAATCCACGGGATTATGCGCATGCTGAAGAAGGTAGGGCGATGTTTCGGCTGCGAGATGGTTAGCCATAGGGGACTCCGGTGCAAAGGCGGTTCTTCTCGAAAGTGTCGCTTGTTTTGACAGGTGTCGAGTCTCAACTCGATAGAAAAGAGGATTAAATCAATGATTTCAACATAATTCCCGTATCTTCCCTCTGGCATAACGTCTGCATTATACGGGACAAGCTGGCATCTTTGCAGTGTGTTGAGCCAGTAAGCTGAATTGAAGTGGAGTTCATTATGTTGATGTTGAAGAAGTTCCTCCTCGTCTCTGGTTTGTTTTTTGCGGCTCTCCTTCATTCCAAGGTTTCTCTCGCGGCTTCCGTAAAAGCCTGCAAGAAACTCAAAGAGAGCTCGATTGTCGACGACAGTCGCGACACCGGAAAAGACAAACGCGTGTATTGTACAGTAGCTCCTATGCTCGGCACGGTTGGCGATTATGTTGAAATCAAAAACCAGTACAATTACATTGTCGCTGTTGGTCGCGTGGTAAAGCAGGGAAAAGTTGGCTCTCTCGTCGTCCTTACGAAGTATAATCGTGAGGAAGGCTCGATGGCTGGTTATCCTGCCATGCTCCGCATCAACGAAAACCAGGACTATTGGACGGCGACAAGCGCATCCTTCTAAGAAGCGCTTGGGAGGAAGGCTCCGCACCTAGGGGCCTTCCTCTCTGTCCAGACCTTTGGACAGGGACCGCTCGATGCCATCTGCCTCCTCATCACCGCTCGATCTTTCCGTCGTTATCATCGCCTTCAATGAAGAAGAAACCCTACCCGCTTGTCTGAAAAGCCTCCCCGAAGGAGTTGAAATCATTGTGCTCGACTCGATGAGCACCGATCAGACCGCGCGTATCGCCGCCACTTTCGGCGCGCGAGTCGAGCAGCGGCCCTTCACCAACTTCGCCGAGCAGAAAAACGCGGCCCTGGCGTTCGCGACGCGTGGCTGGGTGCTGGCGATCGACGCCGACGAGACCCTGAGCGAGGAGTTGAGGCAGGCGCTGCCCACGCTGCTCCAGAGAAAGCCCGAGCAGGCCTACCGCCTCGACCGAAGGCTGGTCTTCATGGGCCGCAGGATGCGTTTCGGCAAAACCAAGGATAGGCCTCTCAGGCTTTTCCCGCGGGACTCGGGGCGCTATCAGGGAACGATCCACGAGGAGTTCATCTTGAACGCCGGCGGTCCTAAAGAGGCTTTTCTCGCCGGCCTTATCCTCTGGCATACGAGCTATAAGAACCTCTCCGATTATTTCGCCCGGTTTAATCGTTACACCAGCGCGATCGCCGATCAGCATTTTCAAAAGGGGAAACGCCCTTCCAAGGTTTCGCATCTCCTGCGGCCCTGGACCGAGTTTTTTACGCGTTATATCCTGCGCCTCGGCTTTCTCGATGGCTATCCGGGCTACACCTACGCCTTGATTTCCAGTCTTTACGCCTACGTGAAGTATGCTAAGCTCTTTGAAAAGTATGGGACCAAGCGATGAAACCAACAGTCTGGCACCTTTGCTCCAACCGCTGGAATAGCGCGATTACGGAATATGCGCTGCGGTCCACGGAAGCTCTGGCGCGGCGCGGTTGGTCTTCGTCGATCAGCGCGTTAGCGGGTTCGCCCTGCGAAACAAGGGCGAAAGAGCTGGGGCTGGCCGGCCCGAGTTATACCTTCAGCCCGGCCGAGCTGCTGGATCTCAAACGCCGCGCACGGGTCATTAAACCGAATTTCATCATCACCTATGGCGGGCCGGAAACCTTCCTCGCCCGTTTCCTCGGCTGCCCTGTCGTGCGGTTTCGCGGCCAGGACAGCGATATGGCCAAACCTCTCTCAGGGCTTCAGCTCTGGGGCAGCCTCGGTTTTACGCGTGCGATCCTCACGCCGGCCGCGACCCTTCGTCAGCGCTTTCAGGAGGCCTTGCCGAAAAAACGGATCGAGTCCATCACGCTGGGCCTTGATACGAGCGTGTTCCGTTATCAGGAGACCACGCCTCCCGATCGACCCAAGCTCCTGATCGTCGGGCGCTTCGATCCCGTGAAAGGCCACGCGCGTTTTTTCGAGATCTTCCAGCGCCTGCTCGCGGCCTGGAACGGCTCGCTGCCCAAGCCCTATCTTGAGATCATCGGCCAGAGCGCGAACGTCTCTTCGAACGATCTGCGCGAAGCCGCAAAAGCCTTGGGCCTCAGCGAAGGCGTTGATTGGGGCCTCGTGGAGGCGCGCGTGCAGAACCTGCCCGAGCGCATGAGCCAGGCGACGCTCGGCGTGGTTCCCAGCATCGGGTCGGAAGTGATTTGCCGCGTGGCGGAAGAGTTTCTACTGTGCGGAACCCCGGTGCTCGTCTCGGGCGTCGGGGCGCTGGAGGAATGCCTCAGGCAGGAGAATTTCGGCTCGAGCCTCAAAGGCGTGAAAGACGGAGCCGCGCATCTCAAGGTCCAGCTCGAGCGGGCTTTCGGCGAATCCTCGGTCGAGAAAAAAAATAGGGCCGCCGCAGCAGCCCAGTATTTCAGCCTTGAAAGGATGGGGGAAGAACTCGAAGCCTTCCTCAGCTCCCTCACCCGTTATTGAGCGCCTCATAAGGCATGTCGCAAGGCGCGAGGGCGGCGAGCACCGGAGTTGGCTCCTACGGCCAATGAGGAGCGGAGCCGACCGATAAACGCAGCGACATGCCTTATGAGGCGCTCAATAATTCAGCTCTGGGGGCCGATCCAGGCCCGCGGCTTCGAGCCGTCCGCCTTCGCCACCAGACCTTGCGATTCCATCGATTCCACGATACGCGCAGCCCGGTTGTAGCCGATCTTCAGCATGCGCTGGAGGTAAGAGGCGCTGATCGCGCCCTGGCGCTGGGCGATCTGCATCGCTTCGTTCCACTTCGGATCCTGCGAGCCGGCGGCTTCGTCGCCGAAATCGAAGGCGTTGCCCGATTGCTTCTGGAACTCCTCGTTGATCCACTCCATCGCGGTCTCGTCATAGTGCGCGACGCTCGTCTTCTTGAGCGTATCGACCATGCCCACCACTTCCTCGTCGCTCAGGAAAGCGCCCTGGATACGCTCGAGCTTGCTCGAACCGGGCCTGAGGAAGAGCATATCCCCGCGGCCGAGGAGGCGTTCCGCGCCCATGCTGTCGAGGACAGTCCGGCTGTCGATGCGGGAGAAGACCTTGAAGGCGATGCGGCTCGGGAGGTTCGCCTTGATAACGCCCGTGATGACGTCGACCGAAGGCCGCTGCGTGGCGAGGACGAGGTGGATGCCCGAGGCGCGGGCCTTCTGGGCCAGACGCTGGATCGAGTTCTCCACGTCCTTGGACGCGGTGAGCATGAGGTCGGCGAGCTCGTCGATGACGATCACGATATAGGGCAGCTTGCCCTGGATATGATCGCCGAACTTCTCGCGCATCTGGGCCTTCTGATCGGCGGGCGCATTATCCCAGAACTGGTTGAAGCCCGAGATGTGGCGAACCATGGCCGATTCCATGAGCTGGTAGCGGCGGTCCATCTCGTAGCAGGCCCACTTCAAGGCCAGGGAAGCCTTGAGCGGCTCGGTGATGACCGGCATCAAGAGATGCGGGATGCCTTCGTAGATCTTGAGTTCGAGGATCTTCGGGTCCACGAGGATCATGCGGACCTGCTCGGGGCTCGCCTTCAAGATCAGGCTGCAGAGCAGCGAGTTGATCGCGACCGACTTCCCTGAACCCGTCTGGCCCGCGGTGAGGAGGTGGGGCATGGCCGCGAGATCGCAGCAGATCGGTTCTCCCGTCAGGCCCTTGCCGAGCACGAAGTTCAGCGGCGAGCTCGAATTCTGGAAAGCGCCGGACTGCAGGATGTCGCCGAGATAGACCGTCTCGCGCTTCTTATTGGGCACTTGCACGCCGAGCGCGCGTTTGCCGCTCACGGGATGGATGAAGATCGAGTCCACCTTGAGCGCCAGGGCGATGTCATCGAGCAGGCCGGTGACCTTCGCGAGTTTGGTGCCGGCATCGGGCTGGAACTCATAGACGGTCACCACGGGGCCGGGTTGAATCGCGATGACTTCCCCGCCGACGCCGAACTCTGCGAAAGCCTTGACGAGGGCCACGGAGGTCTGCTCGAACTCGCGGCGCTGCTCCTCATCGATCGCGATCGAGGTCGCGCCCGTCTTAAACATGGTGGCCGGAGGCGGCACGTAACTCGGATCCGGCTGATGCGCGGGCGTCTCCTCGAACTCGTCGAGCCTGGCTTCAAGATCCGCCTCGGCATTGAGGGCCGCGAGAGGTTTCGCGGCCTCTTCGAGCGGCGCCTGGTACTTCTCCTGGATCGTGATCTTCTTCAGAATGTCGTTGAGGTCGGGTCCTGGGTTCGCCGCTGCGCCCGCTCTTTGAGCCTCCGCGCTGCCGATCGGGACGGGGGCGACTTCCGCCTTCGCCTTTTTCTTCGGGCGCTTCAGGGCGAGTTTTTGCAGGAGGGGTTTGATCACGCTGTCCTGCTTCACCATGAGAGCGGCGAGGATCACGCCTCCGAACAGGACGATATAAAGGCCGCCGGTGCCGACCGTGCCCTTCAGGAGGCGCTGCGCCCAGAATCCGAGCGTCCCGCCCGAGCGGTAGTTAAAGCCGCCGAGGGAAAGCGCGGGCGCCCACTGCTGAGCGGCGAGCGCGATGCAGACGATGCCGAGGGCCAGGCCCGAGAGGCGACCGAAGGCAAAGGCCTTTCTCTCGCCGCGAAGGTTCATCCAGCCGAGGATGAGGAGCGGCAGGGGCAGCAGGTAAGCGAGCGCTCCGAGCTGGAAGATCAGGAATCCGGACAGGTAAGAGCCGACCAGGCCGCCCCAGTTATGCGCGGCGCGCGGCGGGTAGCTGTAGTTATAGATCGAGGGGTCGAGCGGCGAGAAGCTCGCGAGCGCCACCCCGAGGAAGAGCGCGAAGCCCACGCAGAAGACGAAGAGGATTTCCTGGCTATAGCCGTCTTCTGGGTTGATCCAGCGCGACAGCTGGGATTTGAGGAAGGCGGGCACACCACGATTTTTGTCTCGCTTGACAGCTTCTGCCATACGCAACGTTCCTTTTGGGACAGAAAAGATGAACTTTTAAGCTACCAGCATAGCAGACGGCAGGGCATTTGGTGATACTGAATCCAGATAAGGCAGGCATTCCGCGAGAAGTCCCCACTCCCGGCTGGGAATGAGGACCAAGAGGTCTTAACACGGGGTCCTAGAGCGTCTTAATTCATCGAGAGCTTGTTCTGCTCTTTGATCATCTGCATCTGCTGGAGGTAGATGCGGAAGAGTTGTTTTTGTTCTTCGCGCGGCAGCACGCTGATCATGGATTTGATGGAGCGAAGATCAGGCGCGGCAAAGAGATGAACACAGAACTCGACCATGTCATCGGCGATTTCTTTGGGCCGGTCGAGGACGGCTTCTTGCTGGAGCGAGCGCGGGAAGATGAAGTGATGCCCGCGCATTGCTTCCTGAAATATGATTCGCCAAAGCGGTGGAAGAAAATGTGGGTGTTGATAGTGTTCATTGAGAAATCCTTCTTGGGTCAACGAGTTAAACATAAGCAGCTCCACGGAAACAGCAGGGAAGTACAGCAACAGCTGCCAATCCTTTTGCAGGGCCGGGGCCAAGTCTAAGTCATTGAAAATATGAATGATTATAGGATCGCAAAGTGTCTAGAATCCTGACACCTGGATAAGGGACGAGCGATCTGAGCGGAAAAGACTAGAAAAGCGCCGGGAGATGGCTGGGGAAAAGGGCCGAGACCGGCGTTCGCAGCGAGGAGAGCTCGCTCGCATACTGCTTCGCGTAAGGGCCGACGATATAGACCTCGCGCGGCTCCACGGTTTGGATGATGGTCTTGAGCTCCCGCGCGTCCGAGTGCTCGGGGATCACGAAACGCTCGGCGGGCGGGCGGCGGAGGTCGGCCTGCGTCGGCTCCTGCGCGCTTTCATCGATCATGAAGATCGGCCCGGGCGGTATCGGATAGACCGTCCGCTTCTTCTGGGGCTGAGGCACGATCAGAGCGTGCGGCGTATCGAGGCTTCGGCGATGCTGCATCGCGTAGGCGCCGAGGTCGGAGCCGTAGCTCTCGTAGATCTTGTTCGTCCGGAAGATGCTGCCGGACACGGCAAGCGGCACCGAGGCCTCGGCGAGGAGCTTGCAGATCTCCTGAGCGATCGCGTAGGGCTCGCAGACGAGCACGGGGCTCTTGCCGGCTTCGATATAGCTCTGCACGGTGTGCAGGAGGCGCTCCTTCTCCTTTTTCCGGCTGGGATGGTGCGCGGGCGGATAAGGGGTGTAAGCGCCGAGGATAAGGGTTTCGGCGTTCTTCAGCTGCATGGTGCGGGAGATGCCCGATTTCTGCGGCTGGAGGCGCGGGGCATAGAGCAGGCTGCTCTGGCGATGCTCGACGAAGAGCGAAGCGGCGCCCAGGCCTGCGCCCGAGGGCAAAAGCTCGAGCTTGAACTGGCCGATGGCGACCGTGTGATTGTATTCGCAGGTCAAAGCGTTGAGGCGGATGTTGTTGATCGCCAGGAGACGGGCGGTCTCCTCGGTGGCGAGAACGCGGGACGAGGTGCGGCTCTTGACGTTGCTGGCGCCGGAGAGAAACGAGAGGCCCGGTGAGAATTGGGAGTCCAGCCACAGAATGGAGTCGCCAACGCGTATCCCATCCTCGGTGGGTAACAAGTCCCAACTCGCCATGTCCGTTTCGAGTGTTTGCACGAGGCACCTTTGCAGCAAAGCTGACCGTCTTTCCCTTATATCGAGTGTCGGAAAGTTGGTCAAGCCAGCTCGGCAGGCATAGGTCTTCGTCGAGTACGGTACGGAAGGGTGCGCCTCGGTTGGATTAGAAGCCGCGAGATACGACGTCCCCATCGCCATATCTGACGAGGTAGGTCATACGCCAATAGAATTCGTTGAAGGGCGTGGCTCCTTCGACGCTGCCTTTGTTGAAAAGCTTATAGAGCGCGATGTAGCTCTTATAGGCCTCGGTGATCTTGTTAAACTGGACCCGACTGGAATCGTAGAGTGATGCCATGACCCTGGCCCTCCTTCTGTAGAAGGTTTCGGTTAAGAGGCGGCCAAGCTTAAGAGAAGACAGGTTTTTCCCAAATCGCCTTAAAAATTCACCATAAAATCAACCAGTTAAAAAGACTTCCTCAGCTACCATCCCAACTATGCGCAGTGGTTTGGTATCATGGTAGGAAAGACTTTCCTCGTTGGGACACACGGTATGGTTTATTTTTGGGCGGCCGCGGCGTTCGTCGTCCTGGGTTTTGCGTTCTGCGCGCAGGGGCTTTATCTCAAGAGCTTGCCCGGCAAGGCTTTATCCTATCGCCGCCGCTATCAGCAGCTCATCGCCCGCATCGAGATGTGCGTCCTGCGGCTCAATACGCTCGGGAACCTGGTGCCGCACGTGAAAAACGCGGCGGCGCTCGACGACTTCGAGTCCTCCCTGCGCATGGCCGAAGCGCTTTTGAGCGCGCTCACGCAGCTGCCGCATTTCGGTTTCGAAGCCTCGCAGGTCGGGCACGTCCAGCCTCTCGTGGCCAAGACCGAAGAGAAGATCGAAGGCGTCTACCAGAAGTTCAAGGCCGAGATCGAGTCGGGCCGCGCTTTCAAGGGCCTGCTCGAGAAGTACCAGAGCGATACCAGCGTGCCGGTGAAAGGCTGCTACTTCTGCTCGCGCCCTTACATGCGGGCCTACTTCAAACCCGCGAGCCTGAAGGTCGACGGCATCCGCCTGAAGGTCTTCGGCTGCCAAATCTGTGTGGCGGAGCTCAAGGCGCAGAAGAAGGTGAAGGTCCTCTATTTCATCGAATACGGGCAGGCCGTGCATTGGAGCCTGGTGGAAAGCTACAGGCCGCTCGAGCAGTACTGGAACCTCAACAAACGCAAGACTTCGTTCGTCACCAAGGACATCGAACTCATGCCCGAGGTCGAGTAGCTGCTGAGGCCGCTGTTCGCGGGGGTTCCGTAGGCCAAAGATCCGGGGGCGATCGCGAGTTTTCCGACTCGAGGTTTGCGCTTCCGGAGACGGCGGAGTAGATTTGGGGTTCGAATTCAACCTTCGTGGAGTTCTCCCCTTATGAAAGCACCTGTTCGCGTCGCTATTACCGGAGCCGCCGGTCAAATTGGATATAGCCTTCTTTTCCGTATCGCCTCGGGCGAACTGTTTGGACCGGATACTCCCGTTCACCTGAACCTCGTCGAACTTCCAGTGGCGATCAAAGGCGCTGAAGGAACCGCGATGGAACTCGAGGACTGCGGTTTCTCGACTCTCGCGAGCATCAATATCCACGATTCACCCGAGAAGGGTTTTGAAGGCGTGAACTGGGCTCTGCTCGTCGGTTCGAAGCCGCGCGGCCCAGGCATGGAGCGCAACGACCTCATTCGCGAGAACGGCCCTATCTTCGTTCAGCAAGGCCGCGCGCTCGCTCGCGCCGCTTCGGATGTTCGTGCGGTGGTCGTCGGCAACCCTTGCAACACCAACGCTCTGATCGCCCAGCACAACTGCCGCGAAGTCCCGGCCAACCGCTTCTCGGCGATGACGATGCTCGACGAGAACCGCGCTCGCGCTCAAATCGCCCTCAAGGCGAAAGTGAACGTGGGCCAGGTCACGAACCTCGCGATCTGGGGCAACCACAGCTCGACGATGGTTCCGGACTTCGAGAATGCGAAGATCGGCGGCAAGAAGCTCACGGACGTGATCACCGATCGCAAGTGGCTCGAGACCGACTTCTTCACGACCGTGCAAAAACGCGGCGCAGCGGTTATCGACGCGCGCGGCAAGTCCTCGGCGGCTTCGGCGGCCTCGGCCTGCATCGACCACGTGAAGCAGTTCCTCACCAAGACCAAGGCGGGCGAATGGTTCTCGGCGGCAGTCCCTTCGGACGGCAAGGCTTACGATATCCCGGGCGGCCTCCTCTATTCGTTCCCGATCCGCTCGAACGGTGACGGCACTTATGAAATCGTTAAGGACCTTACACTAAGCTCGTTCGCTAAAGAGAAAATCGCGCTGACCACCAAGGAGCTCTTGGCGGAACGCGAAGTCGTCAAAGACTTGCTCGCTAAATAATTCCGAGAAAGGGGACGTCTCCTTTCTCTTCCGGGAAAAGGAGACCCCTCTTTTGAAAAAGCAGATCTACCTCAAGCTTTCCATCGCCGCGCTGTCGGTCGTCTCTCAGGTCGCGTGCATGCCGGCCTTTCTTGAAAAATACCGCAAACCGCAGTCCGAAGTCGAAGCGAGCGCCCCTACGGATGCGACGGCGGCCGCTGCGCCCGCAAAAGGCACGCGTCGCGCGCGGAGCGTGACCCCTACGATCTCGCAGATCGGCGAGAGCACCTTCCGCCTCCTCATGTCCTATGACAAGGTGTGGGAAACGTCCGTCGACGTCCTTCTGCATAATTACAACCTGCAGATCGTCGATCGCGCGAGCGGGATCCTGACCACCGAATGGGACAGCTACTATCTCGACGGTAAGGTGAATCGCAACAAGGTCTCGCTGCGCCTCAAGCGCTCGGGCCCCAACACCGTCGACCTCATCGTCCATAACAATGTCGAAGTCCTGAGCCGCACCGAGGGCGGGGTCTCCGAAGTGTGGCTCCCAAGCGATCGTTTTAAACCGGAAATCGGCCGCATCGTTCAAAACCTGGCGATCGCCACGGGCCAGCCGAAGCCGCAGCTTTCGGCGGATCTGACTCCGACCGGTGCGGTCCCGGCCTCAGCCACCACGGCCCCGGCCGCACGCTGAACCCGGATTCGTGAGGCGGTTAAGCCGGTTTGCGAAAGACTTCACGGAATTTTCATGCTTTTCAGTTAAAATAGGACCGTCCTTTTAAGGAGGTCCTTTTTTAATGACTTGGTTTAAACGCATCTTTCTTTTCGCTGCTGTGAATATCGCCATCGTCGTCACGGTCTCGCTCATCCTGAACCTGCTCGGCGTCGGCCGTTATATGACAGCCAACGGCCTCGATCAAGGCGCGCTGCTCGCGTTCTGCCTGGTGTGGGGTATGGTCGGTTCCTTCATCTCGCTCCTTATCTCCAAGCAAATGGCGAAGTGGACCATGGGCGTGCAGGTGATCCCGCCCAACGCCGGCGGCCGTGAGGGCGACCTGGTGCGGACCGTGGCGATGCTGGCGAAGAGCGCAGGCCTCCCCCGCACTCCCGAGGTCGGTATTTATCCCGGTTATGAAGTGAATGCGTTCGCAACGGGACCGACCAAGGCCCGTGCGCTCGTCGCCGTTTCGGAAGGGCTGCTGCGTTCGATGAACCGCGAAGAGGTCGAGGGCGTCCTCGGGCATGAGATCGCTCACATCGCCAATGGCGATATGGTGACGATGACTTTGATCCAGGGCGTGGTGAACGCGTTCGTGATGTATATCGCGCGCGTCGCGGCCTTCGCTCTGAGCCAATTCCTTAAGGGTAATGACGAACGGGAGGGCCAGGGCATGAGCCACCTCGCCTACTCTCTCACCGTGATGGTGTTTGAGATCGTCTTCGGTATCCTCGGCAGCATCATTGTTGCATGGTTTTCGCGCCAAAGAGAGTTCCGAGCTGACGCGGGTGGCGCTCGATTCGCGGGCCGTCAGAACATGATAGCGGCTCTTCAGCGTTTGCAGATGGCAAGCGGCATCGATGAGGATCAAGGTGGCGCGCAGATGGCGGCCTTTAAGATCCAACACAAACCTTCGAAGTATCTTCAGCTTTTCTCCACCCACCCTTCGCTGGACGAGCGCATTGCGCGTTTGCAGGGCCTGGTGAGTTAAGCCGCGGTAGAGCTCCGACCTGAACCGGGGAGGCGCTCCCATGCCGCTTTTCTTTGTCGTGAAAAGATCTTGCATGGGAGCCGGGCGCAGTATAAAAACTCGGTTCAAGCTTTGGTCCCATGGGCTCGATCTTGAAACGCTCATGGAGGAATGGCAGAGCGGTTTAATGCGGCAGTCTTGAAAACTGTTGAGGGGGCGACTCCTCCGGGG
>JASLCY010000122.1 GCA_030151925.1 Oligoflexus sp. | reverse complement strand
GTCCGCGGCCACCGAGATGGAACACGGTCGTGACGATGAAGAGGATCAGACCGACCCAGAAGAGGATTTGTGCGATACCGGCGGCGCTACCGGCAATACCACCAAAACCAAGGAACGCTGCGATCAATGCAATGACGAAGAATGTTACGGCCCAACTTAACATGATACACCTCAATTTTTTCGGGTTAGTCGCCTTCGACTCACTCTTCTCTCAGGATGCGAATTTTGTGCCACGCAAACAACGCGTTGGACGGGGCTTTTATGCTACGGAATTCATACAGATTGCGGCCCTGTGGAGTCCCCCGGATACAATCGCGGGTGACTCTTTTTATGGAAACCACGCTCGGGCGCCGGTTTGAGATAAAGACTCCTTTACTGGCACGATGCCTGCACCCTTCCCTCAGCTCACTGCATGAACCAAAAGGGAGATCACCATGCGATACATCAAACCCCTCACCGCTCTCACCGGCTCGATCCTCATGTGGTCCTGCTCTTCGATACCCGATAAAGCCCCTCAGGAATATCATCTGGCGGATGCCGCGATCCATCGCGCAAAAGCAGCCGATGCCGACGATCCCTTCCCCCATACCGTCGACAGGGCGAAAGACGATCTTAAGGAAGCGCTTTCTCTCTATAAACAAAGCCAGGATAAAGACGTTCCTGAACCCACGCGTCAAAGTTTGGCCAGGGCGGGATCGGATAAAGCGAATAGCGCTCTGCATCTCGCTGAACGCGCGACGAGCCTCAGGAACCAGGTCGCATCTTGGGATGAGCGCATCGAGATAAAAGACGACGATGAAAGGCTCTCGGCGGAATTGAGCTCGCTGCGCGAGAAGATCGCGATGATGGATCAGGCGCAGGTCCAGGCGAAAAACAATGCTTTGTCCGCGGACCTGAACACCCCGGTCGTCTTCTTCCCTACGGGAAAAACGGAAATAAGCGATAAATATCAGGATTCACTGTCGGGCCTGGCGAATACCCTGAAAGCCAATCCCCAGCTGCGCGTGACCCTTACCGGTTATGCGGACAAAACCGGCCATGCGGCGCTGAACGATAAACTCGCGGAAGAGCGCGCGGACAGCGTGGCCAGCGCCCTGAAAGCCAAAGGCGTGGCTGTCGACCAGATCCTGATCGACTCGCACGGCGCAAGCCAGGCGACGGCGAGCGTCGGCAATAAAGCAGGGCTTCAACTCGATCGCCGTGTGGACGCATTCATCACGAGCCGCTCGGCAGCGGATGCGATGACCACTGGACGATAAACCCCAGTCATACTTGGAATGGCGTGAAAATAGGTTGACCATGTTGATGGTCAACCTATTGTTTTTTGCAGAGAAAGATATCAGTGCGACTCAAGCGCCGCGGCCATGCCCGCGCTCGTTATGCGAGCCGCTTCCATCGCCGCTTTGATGGAATCCTCCGGAATGTCGGTGCCGCCCGCTTCGAGTTCGATGCGAGCCGCGATTTCCGAGAGGGCCGGATAACCGTAGGTCGCCGCCGCACCGCGCAGCTGGTGCATTTGTTTAGCGAGATCCTTCCAGCTCTTCTCTTCCAAGGCCTTGGTGCATTGCTCAAGACGCTCTTCGAGGTTATCGACGAAATCCTTCAGCAGATCCTGGTAGATAGGCTGGCTCTGATAGGTCGAATAAATGGGCTGCGCTTCGCGCGTGTTTACAGTCATGGGCTAGCCTCAGCGGAATTCGTCAACATGAAGGTCATAACGCTCGAGCAGGCGATAGATGTCGGCTCTGTAACGGCCTGCGCGTTTTGAGGTCTCCGAGATGTTGCCGCCCGTGTCACTCAAGAGCGACTCCAGGTAGATCTTCTCGAAGGCTTGTTTCGCTTCGGTGAGAGGGAGCTGGAAGATCTTCTCGTCCAACTCGGTTTCACCGCTCGAGGGCGCGCCGCTCGGGCTCGAGACGGAGGAAGCGCCGACCTTGGCGTTCTCCAGGGGAGCCATCGCGGAAGCCTGCGGGCTTACGGTCGAAGCGCCGGATTTCTTCGGAGCGTTCGGCAGATGCAGGTGCTGGAAGAGGTCTTCTACGCGGATATGATCGTTCTGCGTGAGGACCACAGCACGCTCAATCGCGTTGCGGAGTTCACGGATGTTGCCGGGCCAATCGTAGGCGATCAGGCGGCGCATGACGTTTTCCGCCGGCATCGCGATATTGCGGTTGAAGCGCTGGTTGAATTCCTTGATGAAGGCTTCGACGAGCAGAGGAATATCCTCTTTGCGATGCCTGAGGGGCGGAATATAGAGCGGCACAACCGAAAGGCGATAATACAGGTCTTCGCGGAAACGGCCGTTCTGCACTTCCTCGACCAGGTCGCGGTGAGTCGCGGCGATGACGCGCGTATTGATCTTGATAGGGCTGGCGGAGCCGACCGGCGTCACCACGCGTTCCTGCAGGACGCGGAGAAGCTTGGCTTGCAGGCTGAGCGGCATATCGCCGATCTCGTCGAAGAGCAGGGTGCCGTTGGAACAGAGCTCCAGGATACCTTTGCGGTCGACCTTGGCATCGGTGAAGGCGCCGCGTTTGTGGCCGAAGAGTTCCGATTCCAGGAGATTTTCCGGGATAGCGGCGCAGTTGATGGCCTCGAAGCGCTCGTTCGCGCGGTTGGAGATCTTATGCAGGGAGCGGGCGATAACCTCTTTACCGGTTCCCGACTCGCCGAGGAGCAGGATGGTCGAGTCGACGTTTTTCAGCTGCTGAAGGCGCTGGCAAAGCTCCTGGAAGGCCTTGGAGTTGCCTATCATGCCGACGCGAGCGAACTCGCCGCCGCCCATGACGTCCGGAGGCAGGACCTCCGGCACCTGAGTGTGTTTTTTGATCTGCGCGGCGATGTCCTCGGGCGCGGTATCCTTGGTGATGTAACCCGTAGCTCCGTTCTGGAGCGCCCAGATCGCGGTCTCGAGCGAGGCGTGGGCCGTCAGCACGAAGACCTTCGAGAGGGGAGACTTCGAAACGAGATAGGGGAGACCGTCGAGGCCGTTCTCGTGACCGAGATTCAGGTCCAGGAGGACCGCATCGATCGAGTAGCGGGATACGAAGTCTTTCATCTCGTCGAGATTATGAGCGAGGTCGACGAGAAAGCCTGCTTCCGAGAGCGCGAGCTTCCAGAAGGCACATGTTTGTCTATCATCATCGACTATGAGCAAGCGTCCGTTGTATTCATTTGGCATACTTGGTACATCCAAAATCTAAAAGATTTGTCTGACTATCGATCACCTGTGTGGCGCCAAAAAGTTATTAACATAGAATAGAAGGGGGTGTTAGCAAAACCCTTCAGTAGGCAGCCCAATACAATCGCATAATGTATTGAAATCAAATAATTAAATCATTTTTTCAAAGAAATGGACGGAAAATTGGTTTTCAGTCAAACTGCGGTTTGCACCTGAAACTATTGTGTCCATATGACGGAGTTCTGCAGCCGCATGTCCATCAACCATCGACGCGTCAGTATTACCGTTATATCCAGCCTTATTCTAGAAATAGTCAATAAAATAGCGCCCTTATTGATCCTTCACCATGCTCAGAAGACCCTGGGACTCGCCGATTTTGGATGGGCTCAGGTCCAACTTGCCGCCTTTGAATCCCTCCAGCCGCTGGTTATCTATGGTTTCCCGAGTTTTGCCTTAGCCGAAACCAGCGCCAAGGGGGAGGACGATGGGCACATCAGCTCCCTCTTCAGCCACTGCCTCTGGCTGAAGCTCATCAACGCCCTGCTCGTCTTCATCTTCTTTATCGGCCAGCAGTTGGCCCAGGGCAGCGCGCTGAACCCCACCTCGATCGTCGTGCTCGCCGTCGTCCTCTTGTCGAGCGTCGCGGACTTTTACTGGGTCATGATCGTCAAACATAAGCTCGCGAGCATGAGTTTGCTCAGCGGGCTCCTGCGCGGGCTCTCCCTGGCGCTGATCCTCCTCCTCATCAAGCAGCCCGATGACAAGGCCCTCTTCGTGGGCTTCTCGCTCCTGCCCAACGCGGTGATCTCCTTTGTCACGGGGGCCTACACCTGGAAGGTCTTCGGCTTCACGAAAGTCGCCTGGGAGAAGCTCAAAAGCATCGCCTGGCTGGCGACCCCCTTCGCGCTCCTCGTGCTCGTCGTCACGATCCTCGATCGCCTGGACATCTTCATCGTCGATCACTGGTTCGGCCAGGAGGCGGCGGGAACCTATGCAGGGCCGGCCAAGATCATTCAAAGCCTGTCGCTCGTCCTGTCGTCGCTGGCCTTGCCCTTCTTCGCGGAGATCCTGCGGGTCAAGGAGCCCGAAAGCCTCACGAAACATATGCGCCTCAGCCTCTGGTTCATGAGCG
>JASLCY010000082.1 GCA_030151925.1 Oligoflexus sp. | reverse complement strand
CGCCTTCACGCCCTGGATGAAGCTCGTCAGGATGCCCGCGACTTCCTCCTCATGCCCTATCGTTATCTCATGCCCCGCACCGTGAATCTCCTGCAGCGTCGAGCCTTTGATCAGTCCGTGCATTCTTCGGGAATGGCTTGGCGGAACGAATTGGTCCGCATCACCGACCAGGATCAGAACGGGAAAACCCTTCCCCAGGGCGCGCCCGCGCAAACGAAACCGAGCGGCGGCGGCAATCTGCTTTAAGATCGTAGGCCAGGGAAAACCTTCCGTGGCGAGGATCTCCTCCCAAAGGCCTAGGACCTTCTCGCGCTCTCCTTCGCTGGCCGAAGGCGCCAGGACGCAACGCACCAGCTCCCTTTGAAAATGAGCTTGTCCCAAAGCCGTCGCGAGGCGTTTGACCGATCGCGGCGCCAGGCGCAGGAGACCTGAATCCGCCGAAGAGCTCGCTCCCAGGATCAGGCTTCGCACTCTCTCCGGATACGCGGCGGCGAAACTCGCGGCGACCATGCCGCCGAGCGATAAGGCCAATATATGGCATTGCTCGATACGCAGCTGATCGAGCACGAACCTGATGTCCTTCGCCATATCGTCGATCGAATCATGCCAGCGCATAGGAACGGTCGTCTCGCCCGTCCCTCTCAGGTCGATCAGCAAAACCCGGAAATGCCTCGCCATCACCTGCTCGAACCCGAGCCAATACCGCGATGATCGTCCTAAGCCTCGCAGCATAAGCAGGGTTTCGGATGATTCTCCGAGCAGAGTGTAGTTGATATAACCGTGAGAATGGGTAAGAAGAGGCATGGGGCATCCTTCTCGGAGCGGAGGTCGCTCCGAGTTTAGGGAATAAACCAGCAGTTTCATTTAAATATCGGATAAAAACCTGATGAAGGCGCAGCCTCCACCCGGTTCAAGATAAGGTTTTCCTCATGTCATCATCGCTGAAAGACAATACCCTGGTTCGAGGCGCAGGATTGATTATTCTCCTTGGCGCACTCACCGCCATGGATCCGCTCTCGATCGACATGTATCTGCCCGCCTTCCTCGATATGCAGAAAACCTTCCAAACATCGATGGCCAACATCGAGCTCTCGGTCTCCACGTTTTTCGTGGGCATGGCCGTCGGCCAGCTGATCTACGGGCCGCTCGCCGATCGCTTCGGGCGTAAAAAGCCGCTCGTCGCCGGCATGCTGGTCTATCTGATCGCCACCCTCGGCTGCGCCCTGGCCCCGAATATCCGAGTCTTCATCGGCTTTCGCCTGATGCAGGCCTTGGGCGGCTGCGCAGGCATGGTGATCACGCGGGCTATCATCCGCGACCTGTTCGATAAACACAGGGTCGCCGTCTTCCTCTCGAACATGGCCTTGGTCATGGGACTCGCCCCTATCCTCGCGCCCAACATCGGCGCCTTCATCAACGGCCTCTGCGGATGGAAAGCGATCTTTTACGTCCTCGCGGCCATGAACATCACGGTGATGACCTGCATCGTGCTCTTCCTCCCGGAGACCAATCTCAACCCTCATCCCGAGCTGCGCTTCTCACGCATCTTCAAGGCCTACGGAGGCCTGCTCAAGAACCGGGAGTTCGTGGGTTACCTGATTCCGGACACCGCGATCCGCGCGGGCATGTTCGCCTATATCGCGGGCTCGGCCTTCGTCTTCATCGACCTGCTCCATGTCTCGCAACGCGGCTACGGTTTGATCTTCGGCATGAACGGCGTGGCCCTGCTCCTCGCCTCGCAGGTCAATCGCCGCCTCCTGCATCGTTTCAGCCCCGAGCGTATCCTGCGCTGGAGCGTGAGCATCGCTGCGCTCGCATCGCTCGGCATCCTGCTGGCGGCGCTAAGCGGTCCGGTGACGATAGGCATGATCAGCTCTCTGCTGATCTTCCTGGCGACGCTGAATTTCGTCGGTCCGAACTCCATCGCCAGCGCCCTGGCGACCCAAGGCCATCAGGCAGGAACGGCTTCCGCCCTCTACGGCTGCCTCCAATGGAGCATGGCCTCGTTTTCATCGTTTTTCGTGAGTTTCTTCCACAATGGGACCGCGCTGCCCATGGCTGGCGTGATCGTGTTCTGCGGTTTGATATCGTTCGTGGCTTATTGGACTTTGGTGGGAGCCCGAAAGCTCCCTGTAGAGACGAATTGAGGATGCTTCAGGAAGGTTCGCGGCAGACGGCTTCGATGTTGTTACCGTCCGGATCCAGAACAAAAGCTCCGTAATAATCCTTATGGTAATGCGGTCTCAAGCCTGGACCGCCATTATCCTGGCCGCCTGCGGCCAGAGCCGCTTTATAGAAGGCGTCGACCACCTGCCGCGAGGCGGCGCGAAAGGCTATATGGACGTTGGGAGTCTGCGCCTTGCCTTCCGCGACCCAGAAATCCGCCCGATCGTCCCCATAACCTAGAACGACTTTGCCATCCGTATACTCCCTAGGGATCTCCATCAGCATCTTGTAGCCGAGCGGCGCGAACGCCTTGTCGTAAAACGCCCGGCTCTTTACGGGATCGGAAACCTGGATACCGGTATGGTCGATCATAATCCTCGCCTTTGATCAGCGCGACGCCCCTTGCGCGGCATCGGGAATTGGATAAACGATAGGCGCCGGAACGGGCGGTACTACCAAAGGAGCAGTATACCCGAGTTCCATTTTCCGAATCAGCACATTGTTTTTCAGTAGGCCGTGAGCTTCGGCGTATTGATTCAGCTCGGCGGCCGGAACGGCTTTCCGCAAGACTTCGTAAGTCGCGTCCAGATCCTGGATGAGAGCCGCTTCGTTCCAATAGAAGGTCAGAAGATCCCGGACGCGGGCATCAACCTGGTCCCTGATGCCGGGAACCGCGCTCAGGCGCAGGGCGATCAGGTTACGGCTGTCGAGCGAGCGGGCGTTCTGAGCGGAGGCGGGGGGCACATCGAGGAGCTGGTTCGATCCGTCCGGGAGCACACGCATCTTGCCGTTCGGAGGGAAGTAGAGATACGCGTTGTTATTCGCGGCGATGAAACCATCCGTGACGCGGAGGAGTTCTTCGGCCGCCCAGTAGTTGATGAAGTAGGGGAGGTCGAGGACCTGCTGCAGCTGATCCATATCGAGCGCGTCGGCGTTCAGGACGCTCATCAGGGCCTTGAGGTCCGCGAGGCTCTTGTCTTCGTCAGGCTTGTAGCTCTCCAGGTCGTTTTTATAGCGGTCGAGGTCGCTCGCCTGGAAGTTCTCGAAAGAGGCCTCGTAAACGTTGCCGAGGTTCTTCGCGAAACGCGACTTGAGGTAGGCCTTCTCCTGCGGCTGCACGCTCACGTAAAGGCCGAGGTCCTGGCCGTTCGCGATCACGCGGGCGAAGTTGCAGGACGGAGCCGGAATACCGGCCTTTTCCATAAGGCGGTAGGCGAAGCACTCACGCTCGTAGCTCGGATCCTTGATCGAGTTGTTGAGGGTGAGTTCGTCCGTGCCGAAGTTCGCCTTGGCCGGATCCTTGTTGAGATCGTTGTATTTGGTGAGGTTCACGTTCAGGGAAGGCTTCGTCGTCGAGAAGGCGTCGCACCACGAACGCTTTTTGATGCCGACGTCCGTGAACGCCACGCCATCGATCTTCACCTGATCGAAGTGATACCAGGTATATTCCTTGCCGACGAAGGAGGTGCCGCAGAGGCCTCCGGCCGGGTTTTGCGCCGCGAGGTTATCCCACTGGCTGCCGTTGATCTCGATCCGGTGGACCTTGTTCGCGCCATAGAAAGCCACCTGCTCCGGGGGCAGCGAATAGTCCTTGGGTTTATCCTGATCGCCCTGATCTGGTTTTCCCTGATTCGGGGGCGTGTTCACATCATCGGCGACAGCCGCACGAATCTCATCTTCCAGCAGGCCGAAGATATTGTTGTCGAGAAGGTGAGCCAGGAGATCGTTCAGGTATTTCTGATCCGCTTCCTCCACGCCGTCCGTCTCGCCCGTTTCGGAAAGGCTGTCGCTCAATTCGGCTTTGGCTTTGATGCCGTTCACGACATCGACGAGCTTCGCGTTCTCGATATAGAGGCAGGCCGAGATCGTGATGGGATTCGGCTCGGTGCGCGAAGGAGGAAGGACCGCGTACTTGGTGTTCGCGGTCGAGCTGTTGATCATGTTCTGATATTCGGGGATAGGGCAGGGTTCCGACTTATCCTTCAGGGTGACGAGACCGTTCAAGCCTCGCGCCTGCATCGCGAACCAGCGCATTTTCCGGCGAAACTCGTGGACGCCGTTGCCGGCTTCGAGGTGGGAGAAGTCGTACTTGGCCGTACGGGTCTCTTCGAGGCGCGCGATGAGTTTTTTCGCGACGTAGATCCTATCCGTCGTCGCATCGGGCCAGGCATAACCATTAAGGAACGCGCGGAGCTGAAGGGTATAAGGCAGCGTAACGCCGTCGCTGGTCAGGAAATGCGAGCTGATGAGCATGCTTTCGAAGTCTTTGCGAGCCGCGTCCCGGTTCGCCGTCACACGAGCGAGAACTTCCGGGCTCGAGCCCTGGTTGATCGCATCCTCAACCAAGTCCCGCCACTTCTGGTAGTTGCCGATACCATCTTCGAGCGCCTTGAACTGCTTGCGCATCGTTTCGAATTCAGGATCCATCTCACCATAGACCTGGCCCAGCGCCTGGAGGTTGAAGGTGATGTTGCGGGTATCATTGAGTTCCAGGGCGTCGGCCGCATCCGCGGGGGTTTTCCCCAGGATGGTCTGGTCGATGATGTCGAGCCAGTGAATGAAACGAGCGATCTGCGGTGCGGGAGCTTGGACGGGACTTCCGAAAGGAACGATCGTGCTGCCTTCGGATTCAAGGCCCGCTGCGACCGAAACCCTGCGTTGGGCCGGCGACAGCTCCCGCTCGGTTCCTTGACTGCAATTGCAGAGCAGGGAAACGAGCGAAAAACTCAAAATAGTTGAAAATACAGACTTAACCTGGCTCACTGCCAACTCCGTCAATGTTTGGTTTCGCACGCAAGTGCGCAAAAACGGCGAATAGCATGGTCAATTAAATTAAGCAAGAAAAGAGGTGTAGTTTTAGTTCAGCGAAGCGCTTTTCACCGTCGTCTTCTGGTTCGCGATCCAACTGTCAACGTTTCGTTCAAGGATAAAGAGAGGCAAGGCTCCCTCGCCTAGGATAACGTGGTGGAATCCTTTGATGTCAAAATTTTTGCCAAGGCTGTCCTGGGCTCTCTTCCGCAGTTCGAGGATCTTCAGCATACCCATCTTATAAGCGCAGGCTTGCCCAGGATCGACGATGTAACGCTCGATCTCGACGACGACGTCCGATTCCGCCATCCCCGTGTGATCCTTCATGTAGGCGATCGCCTGCTCGCGCGTCCAATGTTTACGATGGATGCCGGTATCCACCACGAGGCGGACCGCCCGGAAGAGCTCCGACTGCAGGCGGCCGAGGTTGTCGTAAGGATCGCTGTCGAGGCCGGCTTCATAACCGAGCTGCTCGGCATAGAGCCCCCAGCCCTCCACGTAAGCGGTAAAAGGCAGGATCTTTCTGAAGAAGGGCAGGTCCTTGTTCTCCTGGGCCAGGGCGATCTGGAAGTGGTGGCCCGGGATCCCCTCGTGGTTGGCCAGGGTCCGAATCCCGAACTTCGGCTGGGCCTTGATATCGTAGAGTCCCACGTAGAAGGTCCCCGGACGGGTGCCATCCATCGCAGGCTCTTCGTAGTAGGCGCCGGGCACGGTCTTCTCCTTGAACAGCGGCACCCGCTTCACCTCGAGTTGAGCGTGCGGCGTCACATCGAAGAATTGCGGCATGCGCGCGAGCGACTCATCGAGGATCTTCTTGTAATCGGCGAGGATCTGCTCGCGCCCCGCGTCGTTATCGGGATAGAGGAAACGCGGATCTTCGCCGAGCTCGTGCATCAAGGCGCCGACCGTCTTGTTCGGATCCATGTGCACCTGATCCATGATCTCGCGCATAGCCTTCTCGATGCGAGCGACTTCGTTCAGGCCGATCTGGTGAATCTCATCGGGCGTGAAATCCGTCGTGGTCTGCTGTCTGAGCGCAAAGGCGTAATACGCGTCCCCATCGGGAAACTTCCAGACGCCGTCGTCGCGCGTCGCCTTAGGCAAGAGGCCTGTAAAGTAATCGATGAAGAGTTTATAGGCAGGATAGACCGTGCGGGTGATCTCTTCTTTCGCCGCGACCAGGATCCGCGCCTGGTCCTCTTCCTTGATCTTGCTGTCCTTCAGCTTCGTCGCGAGGGATTGGTAGAGGATATTCTCCTCAGGCTTGGCCGCGACGAAATCATTCATCTGGGCAAGGGACTTCTCGATCACGAAGCGAGGCGGGATGATGCCCTTCTCCTCGCGGATCTTGAGGCCCTGCATCACCTGTATGAACTGGGTGCGGACCGCGCCGAGGCGCGTGACATAGTCCTGGGCGTCGCGCAGATCGTGGACCTGGTGCGAAGAATCCATGAAGGAGGGGAATTCGCTTTGGATGCCCCAGAGCTGGTTCACCGGATAGTTATGGTAACGCCATTTCGTTGCGCCCTCGAGCGATTGGCTGATGAAGCTCTTGAATGAGTCGTAATCATCGTTTTCCGCAGCGGTGAAGTGGCTGCGATCATAAGACTCCAGAGTCTTCAGCATGCCCTTCATCTGCGCCGCGGTCTTATCCGCCATCGCTTCGGATTGGTCATCGAGCTTGGATTGATGGGCTTTATATCCGTACTGCTCGAGAATATGGAGGCTCGTGAGGAGCTGCGGTTTATCGAGCGCGACCTGAAGAAAACTACGAGCATAAAATTCTTTGATAGAGAATGGGCGGAAATAACAGAAGTTAATCACGAGCACCGCGAAGATGCCGAGTACGAGGATCAATGCGATCCCGAGTTTTTTGAGCATGGTTCCCCCTGACGGAGCCTAATTTTTAGGCCAGGCGGCACTATAAAAGCCCTATGGGGAAAATTCCACGGATTTCTTAGATGCTGATTTAATTAGGCCTTTCCGTAAAAAATCCTACATAAAAAATAGATCCGCGAAAGAAAATTCCATGTTTCCTGCAAAAAAACTCCTAATGAATCTTCACGATCGGCCTGTTTTCTCGAGATTTGATAACGATGAAGAAAACGTAAGATTCATCTTCGCCCGTAGAAAAACTTTCTCAATCTCAGTAAACCGCATAGATGCGTATCTGGAAGTTGGGATGAGGCACCGATGTTTGGGAATTCATGGGCATTTTTCGATACTCATTCTTTCCTACCGCACGGCCACTGCTTCCTGTGGGATCCCTTTATCCTATCGACTCACGTCATATCCGACTCGATCATCGCCCTATCCTATTTCTCTATCACCATCAGCCTCATCACGATCTTCCGGAAGAAGCCCGATATCCCGTTTTCGATCTTCTTCGCGTTCTTCGCGCTCTTCATCGTAGCCTGCGGCCTGACCCACATCGCGTCCATCTCCACCATATGGTGGCCGATCTACGGCCTCGAAGGCCTGCTCAAGGCCGTCACGGCCATGGCTTCCATCGGGACGGCCATACTCCTGTGGCATCATCGCGCGAAGATCCTGAACCTCAACACCCCTTATACGTTGCAGGAGAAGCTCGCTGAGCAAAACAGCGAATTCGAATTCATGGCGGATTCCATCCCTCATCTCGTCTGGTCGAAGGACATGCAAGGAGCAAACGATTATTTCAACAAAAGATGGACCGAATATACCGGCATACAGGCCGGAGGTCTCAAAGCCGATCATTTCGCAATTCATCCCGACGATTTCTCTATGGTGATGAACTACTGGACCACCCACCTCCTCGATCCCCATCCGAAGGAGCTCGAATACCGTATCCACGACGCGCAGGGCAGCTATCGATGGCATGTGGTCAAGGCCTTGCCGCGGTTCGACGCCAATCACAAGATCATTCGCTGGTACGGGACCTGCACCGACATCCACGATCGGAAGCTGGCCGAGGAAACGGCGAACTCGACCGCCAAGATGCTGAGCCTCATCACCAACGCGCTGCCGGCTCTCATCAGCTACATAGACCTCGATTACCGCTATCAATTCATGAATATCGCTTACCAGAAGTGGTACGGCATCGACGTGGATAAATCGATAGGCAAGCACGTTCGGGACGTCTTGGGCCAAGTCGCCTTCCTGGAGATCCGCCCTTACCTTCAGAAAGCGATGGCGGGCGAGGAGCAGAGTTTCGATCGCATCCTGCACGGGCCGAACGGCGAGAAAGGCCTGGGCATCAGCTATATCCCGGATTGCGATGAGACGGGAGCGGTGAAGGGCGTCGTGGCGCTCGTCCACGACTTCACGCATATCATCACCCTGGAAAAAGAAAAGCACCAGCTCAAGGCCGAGCAGAGGGCGGCGCTCGAATCCGTGAAGCTCAAGTCGCAGTTCCTCGCGAATATGAGCCACGAGATCCGTACGCCGCTCAACGGCATCATCGGGGCGTCGAACCTCCTCGCGGCCACCAAGCTCTCGCCGAAGCAAAGGGTCTATGTGGACGCCACCATAGCGTCCGGCAACGCTCTCCTGACCGTTATCAACGATATCCTCGATTTCTCGAAGATCGACGCCGGCAAGCTGGAATTCGAGTGCATCGACTTCTCCATGGCGCAGATGCTCGACGAGGCCTTCGCCCCCTTCACCCATCTCGGTGAAATGAAATCGATCGAATTCATCCGCAACATCGCCTTCGACGTCCCGCTCCAGGCCCGAGGAGATCCCGGGCGCCTCAGGCAGGTGCTCATCAATCTCCTGAGCAACGCGTTTAAATTCACCCTGGCGGGATCCGTGACGATCACCGGCCGCGTCCTGAATGAGGAAGAGGATACGATGCTGGTGCGTTTCGATGTGACGGATACCGGCATCGGCATGGATGAGACGGCGCAAAAGAAGATGTTCCAGGCCTTCGTCCAGGCCGATGCGTCGATGACCAGGCAGTTCGGCGGCACCGGCCTCGGGCTGGCCATCTGCAAATACCTCGTCGAAGGCATGGGAGGCGAGATCCACTGCGAGAGCGAGAAGGGGGTCGGGACCACGGTCTGGTTCACGGCCTTATTAGGCAAAAGCCAAGCGCTCCCGGAAGAGGTTCGTCCGCGCGGAAGGCTCCAGGCTCTTCCCGTCGGGGAGCCGCTCCATGTGCTCGTCGCCGAGGATTCTCCCATCAATCAGATGATTATCCGGAGCTTCCTCGAGACCTTCGGCTGCGAGACCAAGATCGTGACGACCGGTCACCAGGCGGTGCAAGAGGTCGAGAGGGAGAAGTATGATCTGGTGTTTATGGATTGCCAGATGCCGGAGATGGATGGTTACGAGGCCTGCAAGATCATCAGGGCCCATGAGCGGGTCACGCAGTATCGAACGCCTATTATCGCTTTTACGGCCAGCGCCATGAAGGGGGATAGGGAGAGGTGCATCAATGCGGGGATGGATGACTATATCGTCAAGCCCATCGAGGTAAATGCTCTGCAGCGAGTGATCGAGAAGTGGATCAACAGGCGGCAGAGCAGCGAGAAGACTATACACTAGCGATCAGCGACTGCCCACCGCAGTAGCCGTAAAGATGGTGGCGAGGAGCTTGATGTACTTCTCAGCCTGGTCTTTCGTAAGGGAAGAAGGTTGCGGTTTCAGGCCATGGTTCTTGGCCGAGTCATGGTAGTTCTGGCAATCCTTGGTGCAAGTCTGGATCACGCTCTGCACGGCGATGCGATCGCCGACTTTCGAATACTTGACTTCGGCGAGGATGATCGGATCCGACCAGTAGGTATCGGGGATGACGGTGAAGACGATCGAATCGCTCTTACGTTCCTTGATCTGCATATCGAGCTTCATGTTATGGAACTGGAAGTTATTGACCTTCTTGCCGTTGGCGATCTTGCGGGCGATATCCTCTAGGTTGGCTCCCTGGTCGAAGTTGAGATTCACGATATCGTTGATATGGTCGATGTTCTGCAGGGCGACGTCCGACTTCGCGATGTCACCGCAGAGCTCGAAGACCTGGGCGAGCGGCATGTTCGTCTTGGTGTAATAGAAGCCGCGATCCATCGTGTAATCGGTCGACGATGCGAGCTTGCGGCCGGTCGAAGCGTTGGTCTGCATGCCGAGGCCGAGGAAGTTGATGCCGCCGCTCACGCCAGCGCCGTACGAAGAGTTCTCGGAAATGACCTTCTCCGACTTGCAGGAGATGTAACGATGGGCCGCGACGGTGTCCTTATCGACGAAAACGCCGTTGCCGTCGCCGGAACCATCGACGTCCTTCGCGCGGCCGATCGTCACTTCATTGAGGATCTGCCTTTGGAAGACCTCCTCGAAGCTCATGTTCGCGCCGATGTCGAAGATGACGTTCGAACCGAATTTAAAGCTGGCGCCGACTTTCGCCCCGATCTGGGAGTTGTCGAGCGAGGATTTGGTCGCCTTCAGGTTGTCGGCGAGAGCGGGCGATTGCTCTTTGGAAAGGTCGACCTGCGAACTCCATTTCTTTTCGATCGTCTGGTTGACCGAAGAAGAGAGGCCGGAGTTTTGGTTGGTACCGCAGCTCGCATTGAGCCCCAAAGCGCCAAGAAGAATTGCTGCAACGTGTGTACGCATGCTAAGACCTTTCTAGGTGAGAGTCGCTCGTATGTGGTAAGACCGAGGTGTTCGTCTGCAAGAAGTGGCACAGGGCTAAGTCCCCGAAACCGCTATGCAAAACCTCGCATTCTCCTGTCCAAGAACTGGTCGCCTGGTTGACACTCAGGCAAAAGGAGCTTCGGCATGCTCGAATTTGATGATTTTTTCGGTAAGGAATCCCTTCCAGAACGTCTGGCCGAAGGCGCTTGGGTCCTCCGTGAATATGCTAAGGCGGAGGCCGATGCCCTTCTCTCTATAATAAAGGAGGTGGCGGCCATAGCTCCCTTTCGGGCGATGACGACCAAGGGTGGATTTAAGATGACGGTGAAATCCACCGGCTGCGGGAATATCTCTTGGGTGAGCATCTATAGCGATCCGAGCGCCGGCCCCGTCCCGACGCCGTCTATTCCGCTTCCGCCCCTGTTTCGGGATTTTGCGAAGCGAGCGGCCCTGGCTGCCGGCTTTCCGGATTTCGAGCCGGATGCCTGCCTCATCAATCTCTATGAGCCGGGCGCGTCCATGGGGCTCCATCAGGATAAAGATGAGAAGAACCTGCGTGAGCCCATAGTCTCGGTTTCGCTCGGTTTGCCTATCGTGTTTTTATTCGGCGGGAAAGAACGGGGCGACAAGGCGATTAAAGTCCCGCTCGACCACGGTGATGTCGTCGTCTGGGGCGGCCCCGCGCGCCTCGCCTTCCATGGCGTCCTGAAATTGCAAGAAGGCTGGCACCCGAAAACAGGGCGCCAGCGCATCAACCTCACCTTCCGGAAGATGGGCTGAGCCATCTCCGGAGCGACGAAGTTTCGAGAATCAGCATTTACGCCAGAGGAAGCCGAACACCTGGGTGATCTCACCGTCGACGGAGTCGTTGGTGATGAGGCCTTGCGCGTCAGCGGCCGCACCTGAGAGCTTCTGCACGCGAATCGATGGGTTGATCGTCAAAGCGCGTTCCAGATTACATGGCGACCAGGTCGTAAGAGGGATGTAGGTCGAAGTCAGGCCGACTTTGTCGGTGTAAACGAAGTCCTTCGAAACAGGGCCGACCTC
>JASLCY010000061.1 GCA_030151925.1 Oligoflexus sp. | reverse complement strand
GCGCAGGCAACGTTAAATCCGGTGTAGCGATAGCCGGCACCACAGGAACCTACGGAGCAGCCTGCTCCGCCGATGGCGGTACGAACTGCCTGGTCGATGGCACGACCTACAAAGCCGCGAAGCTTTCCAACTTCGCAGCGGCCGACGTCAAATCCGGGGCGACCATCGCCGGCGTCGCTGGCTCCGCAACACTCGAATCCCACTCGAACTGCAGCGGCAACGCCCAAACAGGTTGTGTCACGACTTCAACCTATCAGTCGGGTGACCTCACCAACTTGAGCGTAGGCAACATCAAATCGGGCGTCGCCATCGCCGGCGTCACGGGCCAATATCCGAGCGCTACCTATGTGCTGACAGGAGCGGATGCGACAGCCGATCTCGATTCCGCGACCTTTAACGCGAAGATAAAATCGGGTACGGCTTTTCAATGGTTCAGTAAATCAGGAACTCGCTATACCGGCACCGGCGATGCGGATATCGCCGCCGGCAATATCAAGAGCGGAGTCGACATCTTCGGAGCGACGGGCACCTACGGTACGACTTGCACGAGCGACGGGCAAACCAACTGCGTAACGACTTCGACTTATAAAGCTGCGGATACTTCTTCCTTCAGCGGCTGGGACGTGCGAGCCGGCACGACTATCGCCGGCGTGAACGGTTCCATCAAGTTCTATGCGAGCGGCGTCTCCACCAGCTTCTTCGATCGCTCGTCAGGCACGGGATCGGTCTCGGGCGCCGACAACTTCGACTCGGTCGACGACCTTCTCAACGATTATTCGAGCCCCTATTCTTATCCGACGACCGCCATCCCTTCGGGTAGCGTGGCCACGGCTTCGAACTGGACGCTCATCTCCTCCAGCGTCTACCAGGATAAAACCACGACTCTCTACTGGTCGCCGACGCGGAGCGCCCTGAACTGGGGCCAGGCCATCGCGGATTGCGATGGTTTAACGCTGGCCAGTTTCAGCGACTGGCGTCTGCCGACGATGAAGGAATGGATGCAGGCCTATATCGATGGTATCTGGAACCTCTCGGCCCAGCTCTCGCTCAACACGAACGCTTTCTGGACCGCGACGACCAGCTCGGCGAACACCTCGAACGCCTGGCGCTTCGATCCGAACGCCGGCTGGACGAACAACGACGCCAAGAGCAGCACCAGCTATCAATTCCTCTGCGTCCGCCCCTAAGAATCTCTAAATCCCCCCTTCTCACAGGGGGGCGAACTCAATTCCCATATATAAATTCAAAATATATATTTCTAATATTGGCAGTTTAACTCCTGCCTTCACACTGTGACTGTATTTTTCCGGATTTATTCCGAAAAGAGTTAGGGCGCTTATCGTCCATTTTTCGTTGAATACAGGAAATACCATGCCGAAGTTCGCTATAACATTCCGTTATTGCTTAGCTATTCCCCTCATCCTGGGAATAGGCTGCACGGCTGCGCCTTCCAAACCCAGGATTTCAGCAGCTCAAGGCGCTGATTATGAAGGAGGCGACGAGGACGGAATCATAGGCCCGAACGGAATGATCAAAGCCACCGGCAAAGTCGCGATCGCTCTCGCCGCTCAAGGGGCCGGTTCGTCCTTTCCTCGCCTCTCGCATGCCCAATGGGAGAATTCGGTGAAGGATCTCCTCTTTATGACCGCGATCCCCGGCGATTCGAAGAATTTCCCGGACGATCCGGGTGGATCGGCCTTCGGCAACAACGGAGCCCTCTTCAGCGTAACCGCCGATCAATGGACGGCTTACCGCAACGCGGCGGAATCCGTTGCGGACCGCATCACCAAGGACGCGGCCGCGGTCAAGAAAATCACCGGCGACAAGACCGATGCGAAATCCATCGTCTCGAGTTTCCTCCGCCGCGCTTACCGTCGTCCGCCGACCGGCTCGGAGATCTCGCAGATCGTCGGCATCTTCAACAACGGCTCCAAACTCACCGGCAAGACCGATGCGACGACCGCCGGCGTTTATGCGATGATCGATACGGTCCTGCAGTCGCCGAATTTCCTCTACCGCATCGAGCTCGGTTCGGATGAGAAGGGCGATTACGTGACGCTCACCCCTTATGAGGTCGCAGCGCGCCTCTCCTATCAGATCTGGAACACGCTGCCCGACGATGCCCTGAGCAAACTCGCGGACGACGGCACCATCATGAATGCCGACGTCCTTCGTGAGCAGGCGGATCGCCTTCTTTCCGATGCGCGCGGCCAGGCCTTCATGCGTGACATCCACGTCGAGGGTTACGGCGTTGATCAATTCCAGGTCGTTCCGCAGGATACCAAGACGTTCCCCGAAACCGCCAGGTTCGATACCGAATCCCTTCGCAACGAATCCGTGCTCTTCTTCAACGACGTGATCGTCAGCCAAGGCAAAGGCATCACCGAGCTGCTCACGGCTCCTTATGCCTACGTGAGCGCGAAGACCGCCCAGGCTTACGGCGTCTCGACGATGGCCAGCGAGCCGCAGAAGACCGAACTCGACCCTATGCAACGCGCCGGTTTCCTCACGCAGGTGGCCTTCCTCTCGAATTATTCGAAGAAGGACGGCGCGACCGCGATCGTAAAACGCGGGCATTACGTAGCGGAAACGGTCCTTTGCGGCACTTTCCAGGGCGCGCCTCCGCCTCCGGATATCACCGGCAAACAAGCGACCTTCAAGACCAACCGCGAGTTCACGGCTTCGCTCACCGAAGTGCCCGGTTGCGCGGGCTGCCACGCTTCCAAGATCAATCCTCCCGGCTACGCCCTCGAGCGTTTCGGCGCGGGCGGAAAATGGCGAAGTGCCGAACTCAACGGCAACCCGATCGATGCGAAGTCCACCTACGCGTTTTCGAATGACGATACGATTACCTTCGACGGCCCGACGGCTATGATACAGGAAATCGTCAAACGCCCCGAGCTGCATCAGTGCTATGCGAAGAAGCTGGTCGAGGCCCTCTACGGCCGTTACACCGATACCGGCGACGCGAAGCTCATCGAGGCTCTCGGCATCGCCAGCGAGCAAGGCCTGTCGGCGAAGGATCTGCTCGTCGCCATCGCTTCTCACTCGCTCATGACTTTACGTTCGGATAAATAAGAGTTCACGGGAGATATAGGCATGGAAAGACGGTTGTTTCTCAAAGGCGTGGGTGGCACGATCTTCGCTCTGCCCCTGCTCGAGAGCATTCTCCTCGATCCGAGGGCGAAGGCGGCCAATGGCCCTGCGCCTTACGCGATCTTCGTCTACCAGCCTATGGGACCCGAGAAGGATTCCTGGTGGCCCAAGGCGACCGGCAAACTCACCAAAGCGAACATGACCGGTTGCGGCGTCGAACCTATCGCCGATTACGCGGATAAGATCACTATCCTCAAAGGCCTCGGGCACGGGAACGAAACGCACTGGAACCAGGGCGATCACGGGGAAAGCGTGGCGATGACCCTCACCGCGGCCCAGGTCGATTTCGGGGGTTCGGGCGAAGGCAACGCGAAACCGCTCGGCCCTTCGATCGACCATGTGATCGCCAAGGCCTTCGGCGGCTCCTCGATGAACCTCGCTTGTCCCGATGCCGGCGGTCCGAACCTGAGCTGGTCGGCCGCTAAAGTGCAGAACGCTCCGGAATACGATCCTCTGAAAGCGTATAAAACGCTTTTTCCGAACGGTGAGATGAAGGGCGGTGACAAAACCCAGGATGACAAGGCCGCTTTGCGCAAAGGCGTGAACGACGTCGTCCGCGCGCAGATGCAGGCCCTGCTCGCGAGCCCCAAACTTAGCAAGAACGACAAGGATCGCCTCGAATTGCATATGAGCAACATCCGCGATCTCGAGAACAGCATCCTCAGCGACCTGGTGATGCCGGATGCGGATCGCACCGCGATCCAGAAGTTCGACTCTTCCAAGGCGAAAGACAACTCCAGTCGCGCCGTAACGCCGAAGATGCTGGCGGACATCGTCGCGATCGCCGCGGCCACAGGCCAAAAGCGGGCGATGACCCTTCAGCTCGGCACCACCTTCCTCGATTCGGAATACGATGAGGACGGCGTCTACCACGGCAACAACTGGCACAACGGCGTGAGCCACCAGAACGTCAAAGATAAGCTCCACAAGTTCGATCTCTTGAACCAAAAGAACTTCGCTTATCTGCTCAAGGCCCTCAGCCAGTATAAATATGAAGACAACGGCAAGACCCTGCTCGATTACGGCGTCACGACCTTCATCATCAGCCTGGGTTTCGGCGCCGGTCATTGGCGTTATGATCTGCCTCACATCGTAGCGGGCAGCGCGAACGGTGTGCTCGCGACGGGTCAATACCTCGATCTCGTGGCTGCCGGCGCGGATCGCAGCAAGAAGTTCGTCCCGACCAACCGTCTCTTCTCCTCGATCGGGAAGGCCGTCGGCGCCGCCGGTACTCAGGATTTCAACGCGGGTCCCGCTCCCAAAGACGCTGATCAGCGTCTCGACCAGAAAGGCGTCATAGACAAACTCTTCGTTTAAGGCAGAGGCGCGCCTCGCCGCAAG
>JASLCY010000053.1 GCA_030151925.1 Oligoflexus sp. | reverse complement strand
GACGAGCCGACCAACCACCTCGATATCGAATCGCGGGAGATCCTGCTCAAAGCCGTGCAGAAGTTTGATGGGACGGTGCTCGTGGTGAGCCACGACAGGCACTTCCTGCGGGAGATCGCCAACCGCGTCTTCGAAATACGCGACGGCGAACTCAGGAAATACGAAGGCAACTACGACTATTACCTCGAGAAAAAGGCGGCCCAGGTCTAAGGGCCGCTTCTTCTGACTGCTAGGAATTCATCTCGTACTGGTCATGGAGCGGATAGACGAACTGCTCCCAGACCCGCTTGAAGCCCTCCGGGTCGTCGGCGGGTTTGCGGACCATGGCCAGGATCAGCTTCTGCTGCTTCTCGTCATTGATCTGACCGCAGTAGAAACGCACGGCATAAGCCGAGAAATCGCTGATGATATTCTTCAGGATCTGTTCGAAGACCCCATCATCCACACCGTAGACGGCCTTGTTCTCAGTGATGAGCTGGGCATAGGGAATCAATGTGAAGAGTTCGCCGAGCTGCAGCATGTAATCCATGTTCTTCTGCTGCGTTTCGGTCGGCGAAGCCTTCATCAGGAATTCCTTGAACGCCTGGATCTGCTCGAGGAAGATGCCCATGTTCGCGCTCTTATGCGCGGTGAAAGCCTTCATCGGATCCTGGAAAGTCACCGAAGACAGGCCCTTCGTCGGCCCTTGCCGGAAGAGGAAGGCGTCGTCCGTGTGATCGTCGCGTCTTTTGACTTCCGGATAATCCTTCGGCGCGAAGAGGTAGTTCTTCATGAACTTCGTCACCAGGGCGACGTTCACGTGCACGGTGCCTTCGAGTTTCGGCAGCATGCGGATGTCGCGGATCGCCATCTCAAAGTAAGTGTCCTGCTCGAAGCCCTTCGCCGCGATAACCTGATGGAGAAGCTCGACGACGGTCTCGCCTTCCATCGTCACCTTCATCTTCTGGATAGGATTGAAGAGGAGATAACGCCTGTCCTGTTCGTTGGCCGTGCGGAAATAATCGCAGGCCCTGAGGCCATAGAGCTTCATCGCCACGAGGCGAGTGTAGGCCTCGGTGAAGAGCACCTGCACGTGCGGGAAATCCGTGACGAACTTGCCGTAGAGGTTGCGTTTCGCGGCGTGATTCAAAGCTTCGTAGAGAGCATGCGTGCAGATGCCGATCGACGCCCAGCCGAGCTGATATTTACCGACGTTCACGGTATTGAGCGCCGAATCCCAGGCATGCGGGCCTTCGCTGAGGATATCCTCTTTCTTCACCGGATAATCCTTGAGGTCGATAGCCGCGACATAGGCCTGGCGAACGCCTGAGGTGTCGATCTTATGGTGGCTATAGCCCTTGGCGCGAGGATCCACCACGAACCAGGTGTATTCGTCGGTCTTGCTGTTTTTCGCGAAGATCGACACCATCGCGGCCTTGTTGCCGTTGCCGATATAATACTTCTGGCCGTTCGCCCTGTACGTTCCGTCGGCGAGCGGCTCGAGTTTCATGCTCGATGAATAGAGATCCGCGCCATGCGCCTTCTCCGAAAGGCCGAACGCGAAGACGCCGCCTTCCTGCAAGGCAGCGGCGGCTTTATCCTTCAGAGCTTTATTGTCGCTCATCCAGATCGGGCCGAGGCCGAGTATGGACACCTGCCAGGTATACCAATAACAAAGGCCGTAAAAACCGAAGATCTCGTTGAGCTGTTCGATGCGGTACATGTCCCAGCGCGAATCCTTCGCCCCATAGCCCGCCGGCGTGAGGAAGGTGGCGAAGAGCTGCTCTTTCTTCACAAAATCAAGGAAATCGTCGTACCAAACGCGGCTCTGATCGTCGGCCTTGATCTTGCCGAGGCCTTTCGATTCGAAGAACTGTATCGTCTTTTCCAGCAGCTTTTGGGTGGCAGGATCGTTATTCGTTTTGCCGAGCTTTTTGGGGTTAAGAAGTAACATCGCGAATTTTCCTTGCTTTTAGCCGAAATCGAGAGACCGATCATATGGTCTCTCGCCCGGCCGAAGCAATGAAATTATCGCGAAACGTCGACCTGCTGCGGTCGATCTTTGCCCGCCTCGATATACACGCGCCTGGCGATTTTCTCGCGATCAATATGGCCGAAGATGGCTTTCATATCCTCAAAAAGGGAACGATCGTTCACCAAAGCGCCGAGGGTCCCCTCACCTGCGTCGATTTTCTTCGCAATCGAATCGGCATGAGCGCTGGCGCTCTCCAGGCTCGCGAGGCTGTTCTTCAGCATAGCCTTCGCCTCCGGATCGTTCAAAGCCGAGACCACCGAATCATCCGAGCTGATGCGGGTCATGAGGATGCGCAGCGCCCTCGCCGATTCGGTGAAATCCGCGCCGACGGTCTTCATGCTCTGCGAATCCGGAAGGCCCTGGGTGAAGGCGTCGATCTTCTTCGCCGTGCTGTTCACCGTATCCATGATCGCGGCCGATTTCTGGATCGCGTTCTGGATGATGTCGTTATCGACGGTTTCTATCGTCTCTCCGGGCTGCTTCGCCTCTTTCGAGACGCCGGCCTTCAGGTCCACGAACTTATCACCGAGCAGTCCCTGGGTATCGAGAGCCACCGTCGCGTCGCGGCGGATCAGATCGTAATACGGACTGTCGATGCGCAGAGTCGCGGCGATGACGAGCTTCTCGCCCGCAGGCTCGATCTTCATCTTCGAAACGCGGCCGATCTCGACGCCGCCCATGCGGACGGGAGCGCCGGCGACCAGGCCCGAGGTATTGGCGAATTGCGCCTTGAAATCCTTGGTCGATTTAAAGAGGCTGAATTCATCCCCGGCGAGGATGATGCAGAGCGCGGCGATCACGACCACGCAAAGGACAAACACGCCCAGTTGAATGCGGGTTCGAACGGATGCTACTTTCACTCGACTTCTCCCTTCATGTAAGACGAGATGTGCTCATCGGGTGACTTCTCCACATCGTCCCGGGTTTGCACGACTTGGATCTTGCCGCCTGCCAGATACGCGATACGATCCGCGACGTCCAAAGCGCAGGGAACGTCATGGGTCACGAGGATGCCGGTCTTGCCGGAATCTCGGAGTTGCTTCATAAGGTCGGCGATCATCTTTGAATTCGCCGGATCGAGCCCGGCGGTCGGCTCATCGTAGAGCACCAGCGCCGGATCGAGCATCAGAGTGCGCGCCATGCCCACCCTCTTCTGCATCCCGCCGCTCAGCTCCGCGGGATAAAGGTCCTCGATGCCCGGCAGGCCGACTTTCTCCAGCATCTGCTGGGCCGCTTTTTTACGCTCGTCCGCGCTCATATCCGTGAATTCGCGCAGCGGGTATTCGAGGTTCTCGCCGACGGTCAGGCTATCGAAGAGCGCCCCGTTCTGAAAGGAGTAGCCGATGTTGCGGCGAAGCTCCCGCCAGCCGTCGTCATCGAGTTCGCTCAGCTCCTGGCCCTTGAATTGGATCGAGCCGTGCGCGGCCTTATCGAGGCCGATGATAGCCCTGAGCAGAGTGCTCTTGCCGGTGCCGCTGCCTCCGAAGAGGACCAGCAGCTCGCCGTCGCGCACCTCGAGATCGAGGCCCTGGTGGATCGTATGCGATCCGAACCTCGTCTCGAGCCCGTGGATCGAGAGCAGGACGTTCGCATCGGATTTCGCGGCTTCGGCGGTTTTTACCATTTCAGCATCCATAGCACTTTGGTGACGATGAGGTCGGCGATCAGCACGAAGATGTTCGCCGCGACGATCGCCGAGGTCGTCGCGACGCCTATGCCCGAAGTTCCCGTCTTGGTGCGCATGCCGATGAAGCTCGTGATGAGGCCGATGGTTCCGCCGAACACGGCCGTCTTGCTGAGGCTCACGATCAGCTCCCGGGCTTCGATCGAGTCGAAGGTCTTCTGCAGGTAAAGGGGTATGGCGATTCCCAGGCTGCCCGTGGCGGCGAGCATGCCGCCGAGGATGCCGGCGAAATCCGCGATGAAGGTCAGCACCGGCATGCCTACGAAGAGCGCGATGACGATCGGGGCCACCAGCTTCTCGGTAGGGTTCGCGCCGAGCGCCTTGAGCGCATCGATCTGTTGGGTCACCTTCATCGAGCCGAGCTCGGCCGCGACGCCGCCGCCCGAACGGGCCGCGACCATCAAACAGGCGAAGACCGGGCCCAGCGCCCGCACGATGGAGAAGGCGACGATATTGGGCACGTAGAGCTTGCCGCCGAAACGCGACATCCCTTGGCCGAATTGCAGGGCGAGCGCCGCTCCGGTCGCGAAAGACGTGATCGCCACGAGGAACCAGGCGTTGACGATGAGTTCGAAGATGCGTTCAAGTATGACTCCCGGAGACATGACCGCCTTCGGGATCTGCTTGATGACCTCGCCGACGAGTTCGAGGAAGTCGTAGGTCACGCGTCCCCCGCTCGCCACCGGCGTACCGAGACCCGTGAGGACAACGCGCGCGGCATGGGCGGGCGACTTCATCGTTTCGACCCTTCCTTAAAGCCGGCCACGGCCTTATCGAACGCCACGCGGCTGCTTTCGTCGAAATCGGAGCCGGCGAGTATCAAATCGTAGAGGCATCGCTGCGAACGAATCACGGCGACGCGCACGCTCAGGGGCTGGCCGTCCATGGTGCCCTTCGCTTCCGACACGAGACTCGGATTGCCGTTGATCTGCGCAGCCTTCGGCGGCTCGACCAGCGTGTGATCGGGCAATTGGCTCAGGAGGTCGTCCGACAATTCCTCGAGCGAGCGGAAACGATCATCGCCGCACAGCGAGGTGACGTTCAGGATCGCGTGGTCCTTGGAATTCTTATAAGCCGCATCCGCTTCAGCCGGGTCGATCGCGTCCCAACCTGAGCCCGGGGCGACGAAAGTATAATTCTTGCTGCGTTTATCGCCGGTACTGCTGAGAATACTCGAGAGGCAACCCGTGGTGAGGCTGCCCAGGACTAAAGTCATACCCAAAAGAGAGCTTTGGCGTTTGAGCATAGGAAACCCAGGCTGGTGTCGCACGAAGGACTATCCTTCGATCAAACCCAGTCTCTGGTTATTTTCTGGGAAAGAAAATACCCTCTTTCCCGCGGGGCGGGTACGAGGGTCAGCAGGTTTCGGAATTCGTGGAGGAAATTCGATACAGATAGAAATATTGAAGAAATCCTGGACCATACGAATCAGGTCAAAGTGATCCTTTGCCAAGAAGATGGAGATCGCCCTCCGACCGGGGTTCCACGCTGAACGTGTTTTTCGCCCGACGTAAAATGCCCACGACCTCATAGGTATCACCGACCGCGGGTTGGCTATAGGCGCTGATGTAGCTGCCGATCGCGACCGCGCCTTCGAGCGTGAAGCCGCTGCGGGCCGTAGCGCTGGCCATCGTCACCAAGCCTTTCACCGTAACGAGCGTGCCGAGCAGAGCCGGATTCTGCCAATCGGCGATGGTGAGGTCCTGCGGCTGCGGTTCGGTCAATTGATTGCTCGAGGTGATGACGGGATTCTTCAATTCCACCTCTCCCGCGTAGACGTCGTAAACCGCATTCAATTCGAGATAACGACCGGAAGCCGGCTGCGCGCCGACCGGAGCGTAGACGTAGATCCCGCCCTGGCCCTTCTGCAGATAGTAACCTGATTTATCGTTCCCCACGACCGTGCCCGATACCGTAACCGGAGCGCTCGGTTTAAGGGCGTCGACCAGGTCCGGGTGAGCGCGGGACTGCTCGAAGAAGCCGAGGTCATCCACCTTGCAGCTGCCGCCGCCCGGGTTGCTGATGCCGGGACAGACGTCGCAGGCATCGCCGACGCCGTCGCCATCCTTATCTTCCTGGAGCGGATTCGCGATCAAAGGGCAGTTATCGAAAGCGTCCTTGACGCCGTCATGGTCCTTATCATTCTC
>JASLCY010000567.1 GCA_030151925.1 Oligoflexus sp. | reverse complement strand
TGGGTGACCGAATATTTGGTGGAAGACATCGCGCTCTTCCTGGGAGCTGTAGCTGAGGTAGACCTCGGTGAGCACCCTGTTGCGGAGCATCTTCACGCGCTCGACGGTGCACTCGGTCTTGTAATCGGTGAGGAACTGGGCCAATGCCCTCTGCAGGGTCTGCAGCGAGGCGATCACGTGCGAGAGGCGCTGGGCGATGACGTCGTCCACCGAAACGGAGCCGACGACGTTCGCGATCACCTTCTGCAGGTTCTCGTCGAGAGTCGCGATCGCTTCCAGGTGCTTCGAGAAAACCCCGCTGTTGCGGAGGAGCTGCGACTCGAGCACGTGCAGGCGCTGATCGCTTCCGGCTTCTTTTTCCTCGACGGCGTTGGCCTTCATGTTCACGAAGCTGTCGCTCTTCTCGTCCCGGACGAGCACGACGCTGGCGTCGCCTTTCTTCTTGGATGCCTCTTCATTCATCAGCATCATGGAGTCCATGACCTGAGCGACCACCTCACCCATCATCTTCCGGATCGCAAGCAGCTGCTGCTCGCTCAGCGACGTGAAGTCGCGGAGAAAGTCGATAAGGATTTTCGATGCCTGGAACACATCCTTACGCGCGATCGACAAAGCGGTTTCCTCGGTAAAAGACCCTCTTAAAGGATTCCCGGGAGTTATCGGAAGGGGTGGGGAGGGCTTGAGAAAAGCCCCCGGTTAATCCTTCAAGATCTTGTCTCGACTCATATTTTTTTCGCTTTTGGTGCGGGGTCCTAGCTGAGGCCGCGATGGATCCGAATTCAGAGGGGGCCTTCTCCCCCCGCCGTTCGGTGGATCTGTGCTATACTATAGGTTGGCTGAGTTGGCTCCATTCCCTCATTGTAGGTCCCGACTAGTGAAGAAAAACATCTTAGAATTCTTCTACGACCACGTTGATGAAGAAGATTGGCTCTATGGACTCGATATCTATACCTCTGGTCGGGTGGAAAACCTGAGAGCCATGCACGGCCTCGTCACGGCGAAGGTCTCGGCCGGCGGCCCGCGCGGCGAGGAAGCGCGCCTTAAGATTCATCCCAACGGCCACTGCATCCAGTGGATCGAATGCACCTGCCGCAAGAACCGCACGAGCGGCGTCTACTGCGAGCACCTCGCGGCCTTCATGATCTGCATCGATCGCGAGAAGCCCGAGCTCCTCGCGAACCTCGATACCAAGATGCCCCTGAAGCAGCCCGTGGCCCCGAAACGCAAGAAACCGGCCCCCGGGGACGAGGATACGAAGAAAAAAGACAAAGCCGAGGGCGCGGCCCAGACCATCCTCACGCACCTCAAGGGCAGCATCCAGTACGTCCGGCTCATGGCCAACGGCCCGACGATGAAGGTCCGCCTCGAGATCAAGGCGGGCGAGCACACCAATTACCACCTGCAGCTCGACGAGGCCGCGAAGTTCCTCCAAAGCCATCCGAAGCTGCCGATGGCCGACGACGACGTCCGTAAACTTAAGATCCACACGCAGATCGTCCAGCGCGGCACGCGCATCTACCAGGACGGCGAAGAGAGGCTGATCGCCGAACGCGTCGTCGCCATCCCGCACACCGCCGCGCAGAGCGCCAAGCTCCGCGAGCAGTTCCCTGATTCGATCTCGGTCTTCCCGGAGCCGCATCGGCTCGTCTCCCGCCTGGAGCCGGAGGGGCGCGAAGGCCACTTCGAATTCGTGCCTTATAAAGCCGCGCAGAAGTATATAGGCCGCGAGTATTTCTTCATGCCCGAACGAGGGTATTGGCCTATCGCCGAGCACGACGTCGGGGAAGGCTGGAGCGATCTCGCGGTGAAAAAGGTCTTCAACGAAGACGCCTCGGCCCAGCTTATCCAGGACGGCTTCGCCGAATACCTGAGCCAGGGGCCCATCTGGCTCGACGGATCCCTGAAATCCGCGGCGATCGAAAACGCGCCGAAACTCAGCGAGATCCACATCCATAAGTCGGAAGACGGCTGGTTCTATCTCGACCCGCGTTATGAAAGCGCCGACACCTCGATCTCGATGCTCGACCTCGTGAGCCAATTCAAGAAGCGGAAGAGGAACTACATCAAGCAGGGCGAGAAATGGGTGAAGATCCCGGACTTCGTCAAAGAGCATAACTGGCAAACCGACGAGAGCGGCCAATACCTCAAGGTGAACGCCATGGGGCTCCTGCGCCTCAAGGCGGCCGTGGGCGACTTCGACCAGTTCGTCGGCAGCAAGAAGCTGCTCAACCAGATCCGCAGCAAACTCGAATTCACCAGCGACACCAAGCTGCCGAGCCTCACCCACACCAACCTCAAGCTCCGCGAATACCAGTTCCACGGCGTGCAGTGGATGTGGTGGCTCTACGAGAACCAGCTCCACGGGCTCCTCGCCGACGAGATGGGCCTCGGCAAGACCCACCAGGCCATGGGCCTGCTCTCGGCCATCCAGAAGAAAAAGCCGGGCGCGAAGTTCCTGGCGATCGCCCCCACCACTGTCCTCGACCACTGGGAGGACAAGGTCCAGGATTTCTGCCCGAACCTTAAGACTCTGAAGCATCACGGCCCCAAGCGGAGCCAGAACATCAAGAAGATGATGGAAGACCATGACCTCATGATCACGAGCTACGGCGTGATGCTGCGCGACATCCAGCAGATGGCGGCCATGCAATGGGATGCGGTGATCCTGGACGAGGCGCACTTCGTCAAGAACCATGATACCGCGACCTATCAGGCCGTGTGCATGATGCAGGCGGATATCCGCCTCTGCCTCACGGGTACGCCGATCGAAAACCACCTCGGCGAGATGAAGAACCTCTTCGACTTCCTCGTGCCCGGCTTCCTCGGTTCGGACGATTATTTCCGCAAGAACTTCATCAATCCGATAGGGAAGGGCGCAGAGCCGGAAGTGGAGCTCGCGCTGCAAAAGCTGATCCACCCCTTCAAGATGCGCCGCACCAAGGCCCTCGTCCTCCACGACCTGCCGGAGAAGGTCGAGGACGTGCGCCACACGCATCTCTCCGCGGCCCAGGTGAAGCTCTATAGGGAGGTCTTGGACCTCAAGGCCAAGCCGCTCGTCGAAACGCTGAAGAACGATGAGGCGCCGGTCCCGTTCCTGCACATCTTCGCGATCCTGACCCTCCTCAAGCAGATCTGCAACCATCCCGCGCTCGTGCACGGCAACGAATACCTGAACTACGAGAGCGGCAAGTTCGAAACGCTCAAGGAACTCCTCGCCGAAGCGATGGAATCAGGCCACAAGGTGGTGATCTACAGCCAGTACGTGGGCATGATCAAGATCATCAGCGAGCACCTGGATCGGGAGAACATCAATCACGAAGTCCTCACGGGCCAGACGAAGAACCGCGGCAAGGTCATCGACAATTTCCAGACCAACCCCGATTGCAAGGTCTTCGTCGCCTCGCTGCTCGCGGGCGGCGTCGGTATCGACCTCACGGCCGCCTCCGTGGTGATCCACTACGATAGATGGTGGAACGCGAGCAAGGAGAACCAGGCGACCGACCGCGTCTACCGCATCGGCCAGAACAAGAACGTCCAGGTCTTGAAATTGGTGACGCGCGGGACGTTGGAAGAAAAAATCGACCTCCTCATCAATTCCAAGAAAGAACTCTTCGAGAAGTTCATGGATAAGGATGAGGAGGTCTTCAAAGCCTTTTCAAGAAACCAGCTTATCGAGCTGCTTCAGTAACCGGGGCTCAGTGCGCGGTATCCAGGTAGTTCCGGATCCGGAACCGCACCATCTCCCGGCCTATCAATTCCAGGGATTCCGCCAACGGCGGCGAATCCTTGCGGCCCGTAGCGATCAGGCGCACGCTCATGAAATAGTCCTTCGGCTTCCATCCGAGCTTCTCGCGATGGGCGTTCATGAGGTCGTGTATCTTCCCGTGCTCCCATTCGTAGAGATCATCGAGCAGCTCCACGAGCTCTGAGAGCATCGCGCGGAAGTCCTCGACGGTCTTGCCCTTGGGCAGGATCTCGAGGCCCGCGTAGCTCAGCGCGCCGTTGAAGAAGAAGCTGAAGTTGTCCGGGAACTGCTCGAAGCGCGTCAGGCGATCCTGGAGCAGGGGACGGAGCGCGAGGAGGTACTCGCGGCTATAGATCTCGTTGCGGATATAATCCACGAAAGCGTCCGGATGCATCGCCTGGATATAGTGCTGGTTCAGCCAGGTGAGCTTCGCCAGGTCGAAGACCGGGCCGCCGAGCGAGATCTTCTTCAGGTCGAAGTTCTCGATCATCTCGGGCAGCGAGAAGATCTCCTTGTCGTCGCCGAAGCTCCAGCCCATCATCGCCAGATAGTTCACCAGCGTCTGCGGGAGGATGCCGGCCCTCTTATAGTAGGAGAGGGACACGGGGTTCTTGCGTTTCGAGATCTTCGACTTATCGGCGTTGCGGAGCAGGGGCAGGTGGCAGAACACCGGCAGCTCCCAGCCGAAAGCCCGATAAAGCAGGGCATGCTTCGGCGTCGAGGAGATCCATTCTTCCGCGCGGATCACGTGCGAGATCTTCATCAGGTAATCGTCGACGACGTTCGCCAGGTGATAGGTCGGGAAACCGTCGGTCTTCATCAGGACCTGGTCGTCGACGCGTTCCACGTCGAACTCGAGCTCGCCACGGAGCAGATCCTCGAACTTCACGGTCCCGCTGGCCGGAACCTTCAAACGCACGACATGCTTGTCGCCCGCCGCGAGGTGCTTCTGCACGATATCGGGCGTCAGCGCTCGGCAGTGACCGTCGTAGCGGGTCGTGAGGCCTTCCGCCTTCTGTTTGGCGCGAACCGCATCCAGGCGCTCGGGCGTACAAAAGCAGCGGTAGGCATGACCGCTTTCGACGAGCTGGTCCGCATACTGCCTATAGAGTCCTATGCGCTCCGACTGGCGATAAGGACCATAGGGCCCACCGACATCGGGACCTTCGTCCCACTTCAGGCCGAGCCAGTTCAAGGAGGAAAGGATCATGGATTCGCTCGAGGACTTCGCCCGCGTTTGGTCGGTGTCCTCGATGCGAAGGATGAACTTACCCTTGTTTTTCTTGGCAAAAGCGTAATTAAAGAGGGCAGTGTAGGCGGTTCCTACGTGCGGGTCGCCCGTCGGTGATGGAGCTATTCGAACCCGGACCTCACGGCTCATGGAATTTTCCTTCAGTGATTCTTGTATTTCAGCGGGAGATTCTTTATACATGATGCTCCCGCGTCAAGGGTGCTTGAAGCAATTGTTATAGTGTGGAGACTCTAAGTCCGCAACTCCGTTTCTCCTGACCTATAAATCGTTCACCTATCACGAAATCTGGCGGTGCTACTATGGAAGACAACGCTACTCTCACGGAGAGCAAAGAACGCTACGGTCGTCTTTTCATCAATGATATCGATAAGATCGACTGCGCTATCTTCGATCCTTCGGTCGGCGTCGTAGGTCAATCTTGGTACGTAGATATCACCGTCGCGGGACAGCTCGACTCGAATGGCTTTGTCTATGATTTCAGCCACCTCAAAAAGCTCGTGAAGCAGGTTCTGAAATCGACCATCGATCACACGCTCGTGATCCCCGTCCAGTCCAAACTCGTCGATTACAAGGAAACCGACCGCGGCGAACTCTGGAGCCTTCAGGCGAAGAGTCGTCTTACCGGCGTGAATGCGTATTGGACTTACCTTTGCCCCAAAGGCGCCGTGTACCCGATGCGCGCGATCAACGTCACGCGCGAAGTGGTGGAGGCGGAATGCTCGCGCCTCATTCGCCATCGCCTGCCGGAGGAGATTTCTTCGGTCGAAGTCCACCTCCGCAAAGAGGATGTGGTGAGCGGCCAAGCGTTCTTCCGTTACAGCCACGGCATCACGGGGCATGAAGGCCTCTGCCAGCGCCTCTTCCACGGACACCGCAGCCTGATCGAAGTCTACGTCGCCGACGAACGCCGTCACGACCTGGAGCAGTGGATCGCCCACGAAGTGCTGGGTTCCATCGTTCATTTCGCCTCTTCGAAGCAGCTCGTGAACCCTCCGAGCGACCTCAAATCCGGGACGCGTCCTGAAAGGACCGAACCCCTGACGATCTCCTATAAAGGCACGCTCGGCGAATACGAAGCCACGGTTCCCGCGAACCGCGTGTTCATCACCGAAGATGAAACGAGCATCGAATCGATCGCCTTTGAATTGGCGACGCTCATCGCGAATGAAGGCATCGAGATCGGTGGGCCTATCAAGGTGAAATGCTTTGAAGGCATCGGCAAAGGCGCAATCGCCGAGATTTAAGCCTCAGTATTCTTTCTCATAGTAGCTCACGACCACTTCACGCCAGAGATCCCATAGCGGCTGTTGCCCCGAGGAGAGAAACGACTCGGGGTGGTACTGCACGCCTATCGCCGGCCATTGGCCTTCATGCCAGGCAATTCCTTCCACTTCGCCTTGTTCGCTGGTCGCCCAGATCCATTCTTCGGGAAGGCTCCCGCGCTCGACCACGAGAGAATTGTAGTGCGCCGCCTGGAAGGTTGGGGAAAACCTGTGGACAAAGAAGTTTTTGCCAATGACGTTGACCTGTTGCGTAGCCCCGTGAAAAGGGTTCGCGGCCTTGCCTATCTTGCCCCCCAGGATATGCCCCAAACATTGATGACCGAGACAGATCCCGAGTATGGGCGCCTTGCCGAGCAGGATGCGCATCAGGGAAAGCGTGTCGGGCAAGACTTCGGGGCGCTTCGGTCCCGGCGAAACCACGAGTGGCATCGGGTCCTTCATAAGTCGCTGCACTGCGACACGATCATCAAAGGGTACGTAGGTAAGAATGATGTCAGTGTCAGAGAATAAGCGGTCTATAAGGTTAAAGCTGAAGCTGTCATAATGATCTAGAAAAGCCACATGCATAAACTTTGGTACTTTGGATAAAAGTTATGAGCTGGACGCGAAATTCGCTTCTTCTTCTACTTTCCATGCTTGGGAGCCAAGCATCCCTCGCTGATCCGAAAACTTCAAGTTCTTCCAGCTTCGAACGGAAGCAGGAGATCTGGAGCCAGATCAACTATTATAGCCCGGCGGAAGGCTTCCATTCACAGGGTTCTTACGGCACGCGGTTCGGACTGGGCGCCGTGGCTCCCGAAGCCAAGGCCGAGAGCGACGACAGCGATCCGGAGGCAGTCACCGGTGAACTCCACGCGCCGAAGCCCCGCATTTTCCTGAGCCATGGCACGCCCTGGCCGGTCGATCTCGGGCTTTCGCTCTCGAAGCTCGACGGCAAGAATGCTTTGCAGGGCGGCGCCCACGCGCAGTGGACCGTCTACGAAGACTTTCAGATGCCGTCCGTGGCCCTGCGCGCCAGCCGCAGCATCCTGAACAACTATCACGAAGTGAAAAACCTCACGACCGACTCGGTCGAGCTCGGCGTGAGTTACGGCATCGTTCGTTATGTGATCGTATCGTTCGGCGTGAGCCAGCAGTGGGAGAAGGGGAGTACGCAGGCGAGGGAGCAGTTCCTGAGTTTGACCGAAACCCAGCTGCCGAGCTGGAGCCGGTCGCGGACCGCTTATTCCTGGGGCATGAACATCAGCCCTTTCACGCCTTACGTCCAGATCGGCCTCGAGCAGAGCTACTGGGCGAACAAGACTCAGGTCTCGCTCGCGAAGTTAAGCTTTATGCTCTAACAGCGCCTTGAGGCGCAGGACTATCCCTTCCCCGCCATCATCTTGAACGCTTGACTGAGACATAGCCGCGACCTGTTGAGCGGTGGTCGCGGTCAGGCGAGAGAGATACTCCAGCAAAGTCTTCGGCGTCAGGTCCTTCTCACTCAAAACCAAAGCCCAGCCTTGTTTCTCGAACGAGCGCGCGTTGTGCACTTGATCGCCGCGGCTGCCTATTTCCAACGGAATGAGCAGCATCGGTTTACGCAGCGCTTTGAGTTCGAAGAGCGAGTTCGCGCCCGCGCGGCTGATCACGGCGTCGGTGCAGGCAAAGATGTCCTCGAGGCCGTCGCCGAGATATTCGAAGGGCTTATAGTTCTCGTGCCTGAAGTCGATGCCCTTTCCCTTGCCGGTGAGGTGCACGACCTGCCATTCGCTGACGAGCTGAGGCAGGATCTCGAGCAGGCAGCGGTTGATGCGTTCGGCGCCGAGGCTGCCGCCCATGACGAGCAGGACGGGTTTGGTCGCCGAGAACCCGCAGAGGGCGAGGCCTTTTTCCCGATTGCCGCGATAGAGGCTCGGGCGCACGGGGATGCCGGCTTCCGCGCTTTCCCTGACCCGGATCAGCGCCTTGGTATCGGGGAAGGCATAGAAGAGGAAACGGCAGAACGGGGCTATGAGTTTGTTGGCCAGGCCCGGCGTGAGATCGGATTCATGGGAGACGACGGGTATTCTCAGGAGCCAGGCGGCATAGGCCACCGGCACGCTCACGAATCCGCCTTTGCTAAACACGAGGTCGGGCTTGAGCTTGAGCAGGAGGCCGAGCGATTGGAAGAAGCCCATCACGATGCGGAAGATATCCGTGAAGTTCTTCATCGAGAGGTAGCGGCGGAGCTTGCCCGTTTGGATCGTATAGTAGGGAACGCCTTCTTTTTGGATCAGGTTCTTCTCGATCCCGTCGGAGCCGATATAGGCCAGCTCCCAGCCGAACTTCTTATAAGCGCCGAGCATGGCGATGTGGGGCATGACGTGCCCGGCCGTGCCGCCGCCTGTGAGAACTACTTTGGTCATAGGGTTTGCTCTCCTAAGGACAGTAAGGACGGCAGTTGGAATTCCAGCGGATAAGCCTCCTCTATGCTGCGGGCCATCAACGTGTAATCGACGACGACGGTGCGGCAGCCGGCGAAATGCTGATTGAGGTAAGCGAAGAGCTCGGTGTTGGTCGGGTCGATGATATAGGCGAGATACGTACCTTTTTCATCGCTATGCGGAACGCAGCACTGGTAGCGGACGGCGTCCGCGTACGGGATCTTCTTCAGGACCGCGAGGTCGATATCGTTCTTATCGAAGCTGTAGACGCGATCCAGGCCGTAGATCTCCGCGACGGCATCGGCGAGGTCGTGCTCGGTGAGGATGTGCGTCTGGAGCAGGGCGTGATAGGCGCTGACGTTCCAGCGCGAACAATACTTCTCCACCACCCTTACGTTGGTGGCGCTGATAGAGCCTGATTTTTCGAGGTCGAAAAGGAGGTTCACGTCATTCCTCCTGCGTGATGATGCGGATATCATGTTGCTCGAACTGATCGGAGTGCAGGACGAGGGCTTGCTCGTCCCTGAGGAGCTTTACGGACAGTCGCATCGATTTCAGGCCCCAGTAAAGGCTCCAATCGATCGTCGCCCGCCATGCGTCCGAGGTCCTCTTCATCTTTTTATCGAGGGAGAGGTGAATCTTACGGCCGCTGTCGACGATGGTGTAAACCGTCTCTTGAGCCGTATTGTTCTCGTCGACGATGCGCTTCAGCCAGCGTCCGGGAAGCTTGTGGCTGAGGAGACAGGTGACCTCGTCGGCTCGCAGTCCTATCTCGTGGCCATTCAAGCTCACGATGCGATGATCGCCCACGGTCAGGGTTCCGAGGTCCTCGATCGGGCGGCCGGATTGCTTGAACTTCTGATCCTGCTGCGAGTATTCAAGGTGGAAAAGGGTCTGCCCGAGAGGCGAATAACTCGCGAGCCCCCAATTGCCGTCGGCATCCGCGGACCAATCCGCGTCGAAGACCTGCTGCACTTTATTCTGAGTGAAGAGTTCGAACGATACGCTGCCGTCCTTGCCCGAGCACTCGCTGAAAAAAGCGCCAGCATAAGCCGGGAGCTGCACGTTCCTATAATTCTGGCTGGTGGCGCACCCCAGAAGACCCAGGCCGAAACCCAAGGTCAGACTAGTCTGCAGACTTCGACATTTCATATTTAGCCTTAACGCGTTCGAGGTCTTTTTTGTCCTTGAGGCTTTCCAGGGTGATCTGGTAAGCGGCGCGAGCCTTCTGCCCGTCACCCGCCGCGACATAGGCATCACCGAGGTGCTCGGCTATCGTCGGATCGTTATTCGAGAGCTGGAAGGCCTTTTCCAGCGTCACGACAGCTTCTTTGTAGCGTTTCTGCTGGTAATAGACCCAGCCGAGCGAGTCGAGGTAGTAGCCGTTCTCGGGCTTCTCATCGAGCGCGCGTTTGATGAGGCTCTCCGCCTCGTCGAGATGGATATTGCGCTCGGCATACATGTAGCCGAGGTAGTTGAGCGCGGCCGCGTGCTTAGGGTCTTTCTTGATGATCTCCTTCAGGACGGCGACGCATTCATCGATCTTCTTGGTCTTCTCGAGGAACACCGCCTTGAGGAAGAGCAGCTCGACGTTGCCGGGATCATCCGCCAGGCCTTTTTCCACCAGGGCGATCGCCTCGTTGTTGCGATCGAGGGAGCTCAGCAGGTTCGAGGACAGCGAGTAGAACATGGGAGACTGCTCGCTCTTGGCGTCGATCGCTTCCCGCGCGACCTGGAGCGCTTCGTCGTTGCGGCCCAACTTTTTCAGGACTTCGAACGAACGCACGCGCACGACCGCATAAAGATCGGAGTTCACATCGAAGGAGCGGTAGATCTTGAGCGCGTCTTCGATCTGACCGTTGTTCTCGCGCGTGAGGCCGAGGAGGTACTTGAGTTTGTCGTTCTGCGGATAACGCTTCGAGAGGTCCTCGAGGATCTGCGAGGAATCCTGGAAGTTCTTCTTGCCCCATTCGAGCACGGCCATCTAGAAGCTCAAGCCATCGCTCTTCTTGCCGTATTCCTTTTCCGCCTTCTGGAAGGTCTCGGTGTAATGCTTCGGCATGCCGAGGTCGTCGTAGAACTTCACCATCTTCTCGATCGTATCGTCCGAGAAGTTCTCAGGGCGCAGGAGCTGATCGAAGTAGGTGAGGGACTCCTTCGTCTGCTTGGCGAGCAGAAGGCTCACGGCCAGCAAATGCATCTTCTCCGGATCGGTGGTATTGAGGTCGTAAGCCTTGCGAGCCGCGACCACGGCCTGGGCCGGCTGGTTGTTGGCGAGGTAGAGACGGGAGAGCAGAGCCCAGCCCTCGACGAAATCGCCGTTGCGCTCCACCATCTGCTTCGTGACCTCGATCGCTTCCTTCGTGCGATTCTGCGCCTGCAGGAGCTGGATGAGGAGGACGCTGCTCTCGAGGTTCTCGGGGCGTAGCTTCACGGCTCTCTTCAAATACCCTTCCGCGCCCTTCAAATCGCCCTTCGCCGCCAGGAGGCGCCCGAAGGTCAACTGGATTTCCGGGTTCTTCGGATAAAGCAGCGACATCTTCTTCGCGAGCTGCAGGCCGTCGTCCACGTTGAGGATGGATTTGGCTTCCACGAGTTTCGCCGCGACGAAGGCGTTAGGTTCCAGGGTGTAAGCCGTATCGAAGAGTTTCGCCGCGCTCTCGGCATTGTGTGCCATCAGCTCGTGTTCGCCGGCTAAATAGTAAAATGACGCATTCGATTTTTTACGCTCGGGCGACCAGAGCTCCTGAGGGACGTCGCTGTCGACTTTATCGGGCTCGGGGACCTTCGTGACGTTTTTCGCGGAATTCTGGTGAGCGCAGGAAGAGCTGAAGGCAGAAATAAGAAGGGTACTCAACACATAACGCTTCGACCACATACGTTCACCTTCGTTTCGTCCAGGCGACATATCCGCCTGAGGCATGATCCGGCTATAGTCCCCGCAGCGGGGCTCCTGCCCGCGAGGGGCTCAAAACCATTGGCCTCTTCATTATATGCCGAGGCCCCCTGGATAAACAGCAAAATAAGGGCAACGCCTTGCCCTTAAGGCGTTCGAACCGAAGGGTAAACAAAGCTCAGATCGCGTCCGGGCGCCAGAAAACGTGAGGCGATGGTAAGACAGGGTTCATAATGGATTTCGACCAGGCTCAGCCCCGCGGCCGGCGCGGTCATCCCCGCCGCTCGCCTGTCGCGCGCCGCGAGTATCGTCCGCATATCGGCAGGCGCGCGTTTGCCGGTCCCGACTTCCACCAAGGTGCCGATGAGGTTGCGCACCATCTGCTTGAGGAAACCTTCGCCCAGCACGTAGAACTCGAGGAGGCTTTCCCCCTTCTCGACCAACTGGAAATCGAGGATCGTGCGTTCGAAGGTCTTCGCGCTGCCGTCTACGGCGGCGAAGCTCTGAAAGTTGTGCCGCCCCTTGAATTCCTGCATCGCCGCCCGGATCGCCGCGCTGTCGAGCGAGTAGGGGAGCGTCCAGCAGTAGGGTTTTACGAAGGCATTGGTGCCGGGGCCGGTCCAGACCCGGTAGCGATAGAGCTTGGCATGAGCGGCGAGGATGGGATGGAAATCGTTCGGGGCCTCCGTTACCGATAGGATGCCTATGGCCTGCGGAACCAGCGCCTGCAGCGACCTGAAGAGGCGGAACGTATCGACCTTTTGCGGGCAGCGGAACGTCGCGACCTGATGCTCGGCATGCACCCCGGTGTCCGTGCGGGAGGCGCCCGCGATGCGGACCGGCTCCCTGAGGACGGTCGCGAGGGCCTTCTCGATCGCGTCCTGCACGGTGTTCCCATCGGGTTGGCTTTGCCAGCCCTGGAATCCCGTGCCGATGTAATTGAGATCGATGCGATAGGTGAAGAAGGCGTCCGCGTTAGCGGAGGCCTTGGAAGATGAAGCTGAGTCCATATTCTTTTCGATCGTAGTTGCCCATATGGTCGTTCGTGGTCTTCACGATCTCGTAGTAAGGACCGATATAGGTGCGATCAATTCCTATTGATTTGAGTGCGTAGTCCGAACGAGCTTCGAGACCGTTGATGGAGATAGAGAGCATGACGCCCGTGACGATGCCCTGGTCCCAACCCTTGGAAACCAAGGAGCTGTTAGCGGGCACGGTCGAAGAGCTGGGGATGTTCGGTTTCAGGGTCTCTTGCACGAAGGTGAATTCAGGCCCGATCCAGCCTTGGATCACGAGGCGGCGACTCACGGGGAAAGGGCTGAAAGCCAGGTTGAAGAGAATGTCGACCGGCACCAGCGTGAGTTCGATCGATTGGCGGCTGTCGGTCTGCACGTCGCCGAGGTCGCCGTTCACCGGCGTGCTCTGTCCGTTGAGGCTCGTGAGGGGATGGCCCTTGGCGCTGTAATAACCGAAGCGGCCGCTGAGGCCCAGATCGAGGACCGCGGCGGTGTAGAGGAAGTAGCCGGCATGGAAGAAGCCGGTTTTATTCGTGCGGCCATAGAGCTTGTCGTAATGATTGTACTTGCCGATATCGCCGACCTTGCCGAGACCGAAGCTCAGGAAGTGCGAAGGCCTGCGGCGCGACTCGGGAAAAGGCGCATGGCTCGGCTCGGGCGTCTTGTAATCATCGCTGAGTTCGGGATGCGTGTTTTGCGGATCTACGGCATGGACTTCCGCCGGCACCGGGGCTGCGGAAGCGGGCGTGGGCGAAGGTTCTTCCTGATCGTCCTGGGCGTGTGCCGCGGGAGCCATGAGCGTGAGTGCACTCAATACAGAGAACAGCCTTGGTCTCAAGCCACAGATCATGGTTTGCCTTTCGCGTAAGTCTAGCCTCGGTCCTGCGGACGGCTCCCTTAGGAATCGATATTGTTCCCGGCCGCGTCCGCCTCAAAGATGTCGTCCTCATCCACTAGTTTAGTCCATCCCAGCAACCATTCGATAGGCCCGCTTATGGCGTAACCAAAGAATATGAGAAACCCGAAGAGTTGGGGCTGGGTAGCGACGAGGGCGACGACGGCAACTCCTAAGACTAACAGTCGAAATGGCTTAATGCCAGTTATTTTAAGTGTCTTGTGGGAACGGTAGGAAACGTTCGTAACCATGGCCATGGCCAGGAGGAAACCCGCGATCGCGAAGAACCAAAGGCGGAACGTCGGGTCGCCGAGGATATTCTCAATCCACACCAGTACGGGCAGATCGTTGGTCTTCTTGTCAAAATCCATCCAGAGCGCCGCGAAACACGCGATCACGCCGGCCGCCATTGGGATCGGCAGTCCGGTGAAATCGCCCGAAGCCTTGCCGATCGAGCTCTGCACGTTGAAACGCGCGAGGCGAAGCGCGCCGCAGGCCAGGAACATGAAACAGATGATCCAGCCGAGACGCCCGGCATCATGCAGGGCCGCCTGATACATCAGCAGCGCCGGCGCCAGGCCGAAGGACACGAGGTCGCAGAGGGAATCGTACTGCACGCCGAACTCGCTCGTGCTCTTGGTCATACGCGCGACGCGCCCATCGAGGACGTCGAAGATCGCGGCGAGAAGGATCGCGAAAGACGACCAGGCGAAGTCACCCTGCAGGCTCTTCACGATGGAGAAGAAACCGAAGAACAGGTTGCCGGTGGTGATCAGGTTCGGAAGGATATAAATCGCGCCGCCGAGTCGCCGTCTGGTGGTATCGATACTTTTCATGTCGCGTCCTTACCTTGCTGGTCCAATTTCTCTTCTGGGGCCGACTTTCTGAGATAGATGGGCTCCAGCCTACCTTCGCTCAGCTCACCCGAATTTGCAATGAAGTCCTGGGTCATACCGAGGACCACGGCTTCATGCAGGTCTTTGAGTTCGAGGTGCTTGACGCCGATCGTCCGGCTCTCCAGCCACGTCTGTATCTTCGGCCATGGACCTAATAAGGTTATATTTTCCAATAAGTTAGCATCGAACGGCACAAGCTTTTCCTGACCTTCGTCATAAAGCTGGAATACCTGCGCCAGCGCGATGTCTATGACGCCGACCTGAACGCCGAGCTCGGTTTTTATCGCGAAGTATCCCGCTGTCTGCGTTGCGGGCAAAGCGATGCAGGTCTCGTGGGGAAGGTAGCGGGTCAGCGCCTTGAACGAGCTCACCGAGTAGACCTTGGTCGCCGTTCCCGCTTTCTTGAAGCCCGAGGCGAAACTCAAACCGATCTTGATGCCGGTGAAAGAGCCCGGACCGTGGCTGACGAGCAGATGATCGACGTTCGTAAAACCCAGGCCGGCCGAATGCAGGAGGTCGGACGCCAGGGCCGGAAGCTTCGCGGCGGCTTCCTGCGGTTGACTCGAACCGTAGTGGCGAAGCAGCTCTACCGCAGCTCCGTTACGACGAACGAGGCCGAGCGTCACGCCTTGCAGACTCGTATCGATCACCAGGATGTTCTGTTCTTTGGTCACGACGCATCCCCTTTAAAACATCGAGCCTACGCCCTTCATCATCGAAGCCCAGAACCGACCGACGTCGTTGTAGGTGGCGATGACGATCAAGGCGAGGACCATGACGAAGCCGACTTTCTGATAATTCTCGATCGTGCGTTCGCGCACGGGACGCCGGACGACGGCTTCCGAGGCGATCAGCACGATCTGCCCGCCGTCGAGGATGGGAATCGGCACCATATTGATGAGGGCGAGGTTGATGCTGATGATCGCGAGCGCGCTCATATAGGCCTGCCACCCGATGCGCACGGAGTCCGAAGCGGCTTTAGCGATCGCGATCGGGCCGCCGAGCGTGGTGAGCGGCATCTCGCCGGTGAAGAGGCCTATCAAGGCGCCGGCGATGCTCTTCACCATCTCGAACGTTTCTTTCGCGCCGTAGACCAGGGCTTGGAACGGATTGGTAAAACGCTCCTCCACGGGATCGGGCTGCACGAACGTACCCCAGTATTCAGCGGCGAGGGCGTAGACCGTAACCTTGCCTTCGAGCTTTTGCACCTCGACCGGCTTGAGCTTGACCTGCAGCGTGAGTTTGCGGGCGTCGCGCAGCACATCGATCGTCACCGTCTCCTGGCGATTGTCGGCGGTGAGCTCGCTGAGCTCGAACAGGGTCTTGATGGGCTTGCCATTGAAAGCCAGGATCATGTCGTTGGGTTTCAGGGCATCGCCCATTTCCGGCTGCAGCTTGAAGATCGTGAGCTGGCTTTGCGCGAGTCCCGTCTCGTCCGCGAGCTTCGTCTCATCGAAGGTGAAATCCCGCGGAAGATCGATATGGATCATGCGCTGGGGAGCGGGGGAAGGCGCGGCCTCGTCTTTCTCGGGATTCGCGCTCTGCACGTAGAGATCGAAGCCGCGATCGGCCGGATCCTTGGCGACTTCGGCGAGGAACTGCGTCCACTGACGCCAGAAGAGGAGGATGTGCTCCTGGCCTTTGTAATTGGCGCGCACCGCACGGTCGCCGGTCACGATCCCCGCCTTCGCCAGGAAGCCCTGAGGATTCACCACGGTGAAAACCGAGGGCACGATATAGGGCGAGATGCCGATCCGCCCTTTCTTGCCCGGCAATTCCTTTTCATCGACCGAATCGGCCGCGACCGATTTCTCGATGAAAGCGTCGCCGCGCTTGATCTTGATCTGCAGTTGTTTAGCCGGCGAATCGCTGATGATGCGCTGCAGGTCCTTCCAGGACGCGACGTCCTCGCCGTTGATCGCCACGACCTTGTCGCCGAACATCAGGCCGCTTTTTTCCGCGGGGCTGTTCGGGATGAGTTCGCCGATCATCGCAGGGGCTTGTTTGATGCCGTACATCACCATGCCGGCGAAGACGAGGATGGCGAGCAGGATGTTCGCGATAGGCCCGGCGAAGATCGTCGCCAGGCGGCCCAGGACCGAGGCGCGGAAGAATTCGCGGCCCTTGATGAAGCTCGGCACTTCCTCGGAAGGCACCGTCCCATAGAATTTAACGAAGCCGCCGAGGGGGATGGCGGAGACGCGATAGTGGGTCTCGCGGCGCTGGAAACCGAAGAGCACGGGACCGAAGCCGATCGAGAAGATCTCCACGGGGATGCCGCAGAGTTTGCCGACGATGAAGTGGCCTGACTCATGGACAAAGACGAGAATTCCAAGCAAGAGAACCACAGCTACGATCGGATGAGCCAGGAATTCCATGTCGTGCGTCTCCCGTTTTTAACTGCCAAACTGAACCAATATTAACCATATCGCAGGGGCAGCAAAAAGCAAGCCGTCAACCCTGTCGAGAAATCCACCGTGCCCGGGAAAAATCTTGCCCGAGTCCTTCACGCCGGAGAAACGCTTGAAGGTCGATTCCGTCAAATCCCCAAGCTGGCCGAAGATCCCGCCGAATATGCAGCAGAGGACGATAGGCAACCATCCTACCAAACCTTCGCCATAATAGGCTTTCATAGCTAAGCCGCCGATGAGCGAGGCGATGATCCCGCCGACCGAGCCCTCCCAGGTCTTGTTGGGAGACATGCGCGGCGCCAGCTTATGTTTGCCGAGAGAACGGCCTGCAAAATAAGCGCCTGTGTCGCCGGCCCAGACGATAGCGCAGATGAGGAAGATGTAGCGAGGGTCGTTGCTCTTCTGATGGAGCGATTCAACCGCGATGAAAGGGAACACCGCATAGGCGAGGCTGATGACCAGGCCTGCCGCATAACCGAAGGACAGATCCACCGTTTCCGCCGCGAACACGCCGATCAGCATGAGCAGGAGGAAGCCGATGCCGAAGTAACCGACGACAGGCACGTCGCGGAATTCAAAGGCTGCATAAAGCCCCATAGAGGA
>JASLCY010000562.1 GCA_030151925.1 Oligoflexus sp. | reverse complement strand
ACTTTGGTCTCATTCGTGACACAGGCTGTCAGGAGACTGCAAAGCGTCAGTGCGCGAGCCCAGGTGGGTATCATCATGCTGTCCGCCTCCCCTCTTTTACGACACCTTCAGTGTAGCAGAAAAGGCGGACAGCTGGTCGGATTAATTCAGGATTTCGACGGGAAGCGGCTCATCCAGAGGGCGTTGGGCGTGGACCAGTTCCTTCGGCAAACGGGTCTTGCTCCAGTAATGCTTCGGACCGCCTTTGCGCTCCCATTCTTGCTGCAAGGCGACGCGTTCCTCCTTCGGGCGCTGCATAATGGATTGGCAAGTCCGCGAGCAGCAGCCTTCGAACTCCGCCGCGCAGCTGGGGCATTGGAGGAAGAGGCGGTTGCAGCCTTCGAACCGGCAGTTGACATGGAGGTCCCAGGCGTTTTCACACTGATGGCAGCTCGCCAGGACGTCGTCCGTGATGGCTTCGCTGAGGCGCTTGTCGAAGACGAAGTTCTTGCCCTTGTAGCGGGACTCGAGGCCTTCCTCATCGATCTGCCGGGCGTAATCGATGATGCCGCCGTGCAGCTGGTTCACGTCCTTGAAGCCTTTGAACTTAAACCAGGCGCTGGCCTTCTCGCAGCGAATGCCGCCGGTGCAGTAGAGCAGGAGCTTTTTATCTTCCTGGCCCTTGAGCGCTTCGACCATTTCCGGCAGCGCGTCGCGGAAGGTATTGGCGACGGGCATCAGGGCGTTCTCGAAACGTCCGACCTCGCACTCGTAGTGGTTTCGCAGATCGACCACGATCGTATCCTCGGCGGCCATCGCCTCGTTGAATTCGCGGGCGCTCAGGTGCCGGCCGACGCGCGTGACGTCGAACTCGGCGTCGTTCAAGCCGTCGGCGACGAGCTTCGGCCGCACTTTGATCGTGAGTTTCGTGAAGGACTCGGCGCGTTCCTGGAGCGCGACCTTGAACGGGATCTCGGGATAATGACGACGGACGCAATCCTGGAAGGCCTCGAGGTTCGCGGTCGGGACGCTGACCTGCGCGTTGATGCCTTCCTGGGCGACGTAGATGCGGCCCAGAACCTCCAGGGCGCTCCATTCGGCGCGCAGTTCTTCCATAAGTTCCGCAGGGTTGGATTGGTGCACATAACGATAGAAGGATAAAGTGGTCCGAGGAGTCGTCAACTCGTTCATATGATAGGCCTTTCGCGCGGATTCCAAGGTCCAATCTTGGGTCCGACGCGCATCATAGCGATATCCCCCGTCTTTGCAAGTTGTTCCGCCTGCCAGCTCGCCCCTGTCCAAGGTTCAGGCAGGTGCGGCTGGCCACCGCCGGGAACATGGATTATAATCAATAGATTAAATCCCTTAGCAAGCGCTCAACCGAGGCCAGTGACCGGCATTCTTATTGCACGTCCATCTGGTCAAGGGAGAAATCTATGTCTACACGTCTGCTTGGTCTCTTGGCCCTCGGCCTGCTCATGAGCTGCCATCCTGCGCCGCAGGACAGCACGCTGCACGACATCTACGCGAAGGATGAAAGCGATCCGACGCGTCGTCACGAGGCGAACGCCTTGGAGGTGAATTGGACCGTCCACGCCGATGGCTGCTCGGGCATCCTCCTGTCGCCGGAGCTGTTCCTCACCGCTCATCACTGCGGGATCCACGCCGGGCAGATGCTCCGCAGCGGTTGGGCCGTGCTCGCGGGCGCGCCGGCCGACCTGCGGGTGAACCTCGTCCTGGAGAGCAACGCCGGCCTCGATTATGCGATCGCCTCCGTGAAGTGGACCTCGACCATGCCCTCGCCGCAAACCTTCCCGGTCTTCGTCGCCCTCAATGCCGACGAGATCTTCGCCTCGACCTCGACCGATCAGGGCGACCTCCTCTTCACCGTGGGTTTTCCCGACGATAAAGCCAAGGCCTGGAAAGCCACCTACGCCGAAGGCCAGGCCAAGAGCGTGCAAGGCTCCCGCCTCTACTTCAACATCGGCGTCATCAACGGCAACTCGGGCGGCGGCGTGATCAAGAAGGAAAGCAGCATGCTCGTCGGCATCGCGATCGGCGGCAGCAAGAGCTTCGGCGACGCCGGCTGGAACCAGAACTCGCTCGACAGCACCAAGAACTGGAACTTCGGAACGCCGACCTGGGAGATCTACCCGGTGTCGCCGATCCTGCAAAAGCAATTCCCCGGCGGGAAAAACGCTTATTTCGGCACGAAGTTCTACCCCAAATCGCAGATGTTCCTCTCCCTGAAGAAATCCAAGGACGGCGCCGACCTCAAGGTGGGCGTGAACAGCGCGGTCGAAGCCGTGCTGATCTGCCCGAAGAATTATTTCCCCTGCCGCAAGGATACGCCCGGCGTCGAGGCCCTGCCTGAGGACGAAGGCATTCCCGGCCGCCGCATCTATTCCCGCACGAAGCCTCTCACCGGTTCCGACCTGGATAAACTCGGCCTCGTGGCGATCGATAAATCCGGTTCCATCGTCGGCGAGCGTCGCGTCCAAGTCGAAGCCTCGACCAGCTCAGCAAAGGCAAAACCATGAAAAAGAATATCATCGGCCTGATCGGCCTGATCGTGATGCTGGGCGTTATAGGCGGCTGCAAAAGGAAGGAGAGCTTCCAGGGGGCGACCGTGAAGAAGAAGACCGCGACTCTCACGGCCATCGATTGGCCCGGCACGGGCGATCGCGTCGATTCCGAGCTGGGCACGCTCAAGGACCTGCAGTTGACTCAGTGAGAGGTCGCGAAACGGAGGCCGACGTAAGTCATCGTCTCGGCGTCCGCGGCCGAAGCATCGACCTTGACGCCGAGGTTCCGCATCTTGTAGCCGAAATCCAGCAAAAGCCACTTCTTATAGAGCAAGACCGAAGCGCCGATGTCGATGTCCAAACGGGTCACGGAGACCTTGGCTTCATCGGCGTTTTTCATTTGCGCGATATTCACCTGCGAGACGTCGATGCGCAGAAGCCCCGACCGACCGACGTCCGTGAGGATGCCGACCGACCCGCCGTAACCCGAGCCCGACGCGTCCGCGAGCTCGGTGCCTTCCTTATTGAGCTTGGTATTGAGGCGGGAGAAGATCACGCCCGCATAGGCCCAACCATAATGATACGCGAGGCGCGTATCCTGCCAGTCGTAGCTGACCTTGCTCGTGTTGAGCTTGAAGCTGGTCGCGTCGGTCTCGAAGCCGACGCCGTATTCGATTTGTTTGTCGCCGCCGGCGAAGCCGCCCACGCCGTAGCTCACGGATGAGCCGGTATCGTTCGTGCCGACGAGTTTACTCTTGGTGGTGGAGAGGCCGTATTTGAGATCGAAGAGGAAAGTCGGATGGTCCGCGAGCTCTTCCGCCTGCAGAGCCGAACTTGCCGCGAAGAAACCGAAAGCCAAACCCAGGCTCAGGATGCGCCTCCAAGATCCGCTCTTCATCACCGTCTCCTTCTTCTTATACAAGGGGTATCGGCGACGCCTAGGAAATATCGAGTCACCCTTTTGCATTAAATAGGGGAAAATTATTTCGTAGATGGAAGAGTCTCTTGTATTTTTTTCCTCAAAAACCTCGCGAAGCTGATTTAATTCGCGGGTTTTCTCCCTCGTCTCTCCTCGGTAACTCCCGGAAAGATCAGCATAAAAAAAACAGAAAAGCGTCCACGAAAACTTTTCTAAGGGTTTTTGGAACTTCTCCGAATCCATTTACAAGCTCTTGGTAGAGCCTACACTTAGAGGAGATTAACAATGAAAACCCGAATTCTTACCCAATTATTCCTGTCCGGCGGTTTGCTGACGGCCTTGGTGGCCTGTTCCGATTCCACCCAGTTCGCGGAGAAGACCATGGCCGCGGCTGCGGATGCGACCAAACCCGTGGATGGCGCCACCACGACGAATCCGGATGGAACCGTGGCGGCCAACGATCCTAGCGCCGATTCCAAATCCCCTATCGATCCCGCGACCGGTGAGCCTGTCGCCGGCAGCCCGGACGCTTCGAATCCAAGCACGGGCGGAACCTCGGTCAGCGGCAGCAAATCACCCTCGGGTTCGACCACTGCCGGTGGCACAAGCACCTCGGGTGGAACGACCGCTTCGAACGGCGGCACCAGCACTTCCGGTGGAAGCAGCACCTCGGGCGGCACCAGCACTTCAGGCGGCTCGACCGCTTCGAACGGCGGTAATACCTCCGGCGGATCGACTTCGAACGGCGGCAGCACCAGCACCGGTAACACCGGCAGCTTCGCGGCCACCTGCTCGGATCACCCCGATATGCCCATCGTCGCGCAACTCTATCAGTTGCCCGAGAATACCCAGAAGCTCCCCGACTTCACGGGCATGAACCCTATCGGTGACGTGTGCGTGAACCAGCTGACCATCGCCGACCGCGACTTCACCCAGGGCTTCCCCGGCGTCTCGGATATCTTCGAATGGTTCGCGCTCGATATGCGCTTCAAGCTGAATATCACGACTCCAGGCACCTACACCTTCTACGCGAACTCCGATGACGGCAGCATCCTCTACATAGACGGCAAGATGGTCGTCAACAACGACGGCAACCATCAGCAGACGGAGAAATCCGGTTCGGTCTACCTGGGCGCCGGCGTACACGATGTAGAGATGAAGTACTACCAAGGCCCAAGATACCGGATCGCTCTCGAACTCTTCTGGACGACGCCGGGCAGCAGCCAGAAGGTTTATGTTCCAAAGAGCGCGATGCTGAGACCCTGAGAACAAGCCAAACCTAGAGAAACGGCTTGAAACGCGAGAGATAAGAAGAAGCAGAAGAATACGGGTTATATGATCGGCGGGCTTCCCACGAGGAGCCCGCCTTTTTAATTTTAAAAACTGGTCTCGTTAATTTCACTTCGACCAGTTAATGTCCGTGTCCGATTTCCAGCATTTAA
>JASLCY010000009.1 GCA_030151925.1 Oligoflexus sp. | reverse complement strand
TCCCGGCAGGCATCGCCATCGGCGGTGCGAAGCAGGATAACGAGTACGACCTGATCAACCTCCGCCTGCGCTGGCATCCGGAGATGATCAAATCCACCGGCAACCTCGAGACCGGCAAAGGCCAGTAAACCCGGCCCCATCCACAGACGGTTCCAATCGAAAAGCCTCGGGCGATCCCCGAGGCTTTTTCTTTATCCGGCTCGCCCTGCGCTGGAATTCCCGATTCACCAGGAGACGGTCGCGCCCAAGCCGGCGAAGACGAGATTGGAGCCGAAGGAATAAAGGCCCGGGCTCGAGGTGTCTATGGAGCTCGGATCCTTGGTGATCTCAAGGTGCTCGAGCGAGCAGAAGCCGAGGGCGTTGACGTCGAAGCCCTTCCAGCGCAGGAGGTCGTAATAGAGGTCGATACCGGCCCGGCGGCTCTGGACCTTGGTCGAGATCTTGTTCGACAGGCCGATGTTCGCCGTGCTGAAGCCGGCCCAGAGCCGGGTCCGGAACCAGGGCGAGTTCTTCTCCACGCCGCCCTCGAGCGTGAGGTCGAAGACGTTCTTCACGTTGAAATCGAGGCCGGTCTTGCCGTCCTCGGTATCGGTGAAGAAATGCGATTTGAGGTCGAGGAGGCCGATCTTCGGTTGCAGGTCGATCTTATCGACCAAGGAGGCGAGGGCTTCCGGCACCTGGAAGTTGAAGGCCCAGCCGAGCGAAGCGCGCCGCAGGCCGAAGTGTTCCCGGTCGTCGCCGCTGCCGCGTTTGATCTCGGGATAAAGGTCGTAGGACCAGCGCAGGCCCTCGAGCGGGCCGCTGCCGATCTCCGCGAACATCGACATCATGCTGAGCTTCGTGACGAGCGACTCGGACTTCAGCATCGACTTCCCGTAACGGATGCCGGCATAGTTCGAGCGGATCGCGGTGATGGCGTCCTTCGTCCCGTCGGCGCCGTCTTTGAGGAGGGCGCGCGGCAGGGAGGTATCGGCCTTGCCCTGCAAGGCGTTCGTCACGATCTTCTCGTATTTGTTTTCGCGCTCCTTGCTCAGGAGCCCGCGCACCCAGTACAGCCTGCGGGCCTTCAGGGGGTGATAGACCGTATCCACCGTATAGGTCCCGCCCTCTTCGGCCTTGTCGCCGACGTCGGCCTTCGTCAGGCGGGCGTTGATCCGCGGCAGCCAGGCTTTCTCTTCGGCGTCGTACTGGAGGTCGTAGAGCAGGAGGCTGCTTTGCAGGGGAAAGACCTGGGCCTCGCTGTCGAAGACGAAGGTCTCGCCCGGGTAGGGATAAGACCACCCGGTCGGCATGTTCTCGGTGATCATGCGGGCGAGCACCACGGGCAGAAAATCGTTGCCGAGGTTCGGCAGGACGGAGCCTTTGGTAGCGAATTTCCATTCGCGTACGGGCTGTTCTTTGCCGTCCACGGCGAACGATACTTTGAGCTCGAACGAGTCGGCGTGTTCGATCATCCGAATGCGCCAGGGGGTGTCGGCGTCGGCAGCGTCTTTGGTGCGGCAGATGAAGGATTTGAGGAAGCCGGGGCCGGGTTTCGTGAGCAGGCGGCGGCCGAGGTGGTCGCAGAAGGCCTTCCAGCGGGCGTTCCCGGCTTCTTTGGTGTCGAAGTCCGAGGACCAGGTGATCAAGGCTTTCTGTTTCGCGGGAGAGATGGGAAGGCGTGCTTCGGCGGCCCTCGCTTTAAGCGAAAGCGCGGAGAATCCTAGAATGGCCAAACCTAATGCTCGCACGTCCGCAGCCCGCTTGTAGCGAAAATATGTGTACTGCCGCAATTATAGCAAAGGAGCGAGGACAGTCGTTTCCTAGTCAGAAAGAAGTATGGAGCTCGAGAAAGGTGTCGAGCTCCGTGAGATCGCCCGGTTTCACGTTCAGCTTGCGGTAGACCAGCCAACCGTAACGGTCCGCGACGTAGATCGACGGCAGCTCGGGCTGGTGGAAATCCTCGAGCGCCTTCGCGGTGCCGAGGTAAGCCTTGCCCTCGAGCTTGTGATAACTCGCGAAGGCCCGCGCGTCGGGTTCGGTATCGTGCGCGAAGACGAAGACGAGGTCGGTGTATTTCTCCTGGTACTTGGCCGCGAGCTTCTTGAGGTCCGGGATGATCTGCTGGCAGGGGACGCACCACGAGGCCAGGTAAGCGACGATCAGTACGCGACCCTTGGTGGCCTGGACCTGCTCGGGTTGCAGGGTGTCCATGGTCTTCAGCGCCAGAGCCGGGAACGGCACCCAACTGCCCACGTATTTGTTCGTGACGCGCAAAGCTTTCGCCGCTTCGGCTGCGCTGCCGTGCGGCGGGTCGTTCGCGAGAGCGTTGACGGACGTCAGCAGAAGAGTCATGATGAGGAGGATTTTATAGTACAAGTGTAAGGCCTCCGAAGGTCAAACTGACATTTTATGCATGAAGCCATCTCATAGATGAGAGGGCTAGGCCCAAGGAGGGGGCGCCCGGAGTGTACATGGGGGTACATGAGGAGCGTCCGACGACGCAGAACGACGCCGTCTCATCTATGAGATGGCTTCATAATACCATATGTGAGCGAAGCGGAGTATCGGGTGGATAGAGCAGCAGAGAACCTCGCGAATCTGTGGAGCTTCAACTGGGGGGCGATGGACGTCCTGATCGGCGGGAAGTCGTCGATCGACCTGGTCGAACTCGAGATCCGCGATCATACCGATGCCACGGAATTCCTTCGTTACTACGGCTACGACCCCGACCATCCCGCCGACGCGCAGAAGATCCACTCGGTGATCTGCGAGGCCTGGAACTTCATCGAGAAATACCTGATGCCGGCCGAGTGGAAGGCGGGGCGTCGGCCGCCCGACGACCTGCTGATGGCGGACGATGCCCGCGTAATGCTCATCGCCGCCGGCGACCGGCGGCCCGAGGCCGCGCAGAGGCAGGCTTGGGCCTGCGCGGCGCTCCGCGTGATGCACACCCTCGCGCATATCGAGGGCGTGGCGAAGTTCGCCGACGTGGAAGCCGCCCGCACGCAGATCATGAACCGTTTCCTCAAATACATCTTCCGCAACGGCGAGGGCCAGCTCTGCTTCGGCAGCCGCGATCTCTACGTGCAGCTCGACCGCATCGAGTGGAAGCTCCGCAAATCGCGCGAGTCGATCCTGCTCAAGCTCCTGCACAAGAAAGCCAACGTCGCGGAGACGATCTACGACCTCCTCGGCATGCGCATCATCACCAAGAACCTCTCCGACGTGATGGTGGTGGTGAAGTTCCTCCGCGAATTCCATATGGTCTCGTTCCCGAACTGCAACCCTTCGCGCGCGCGCAACTCGCTGATCGACATCGAGGGCTTCAAGCACAACGTCGACATGCTGAGGGAGATGCTGGAGGAGGGCCGCATCGGGCCCGAGGAATTCACCAATATCCTGCAGGGCCTCACGAAACCCATCAGCCTCGGGCACCATTCCAACCCGCACACGGCGAAGGATTACCGGGCGGTGCAGCTCACCTGCCGTCAGCTCATCCGTTATCCGAACCCGAGCCTGCAATGGCAGGAGAAGATGGAGAGGTTCGTCAGCGAGAGCCAGGGCAGCCCGCTGATGCGCGAGGTTTGCCAGGACATCCTGCTCATGGCTTCGTCCAAGGAGAAGTCGATCGACGGTTTCTTCCCGTTCGAGCTGCAGGTGATGGATGAGGAATCAGCGGCGCAGAACGCGATAGGCGAGGCGAGCCACGATCGTTATAAGCAGTCGCAGGTGAAGGCCGCCCGTCGCCGCGTGCTCTATCGGGTCCTCACTTTGAGTGATGCCGCCCTAAGAGCCTAAAGAAAATAACCCAAAAAGCCAGTTGCCACAGTCCGCGCCGAGGAGTACCTTCGAATTGCATGGGATCCCATGTAATTGGGAAAGGCCCGGTTCAAAAGGACGAAAGCATGAAAAAATCTATTGTTTACGCCAACTTCGGTGGGATCGAACGGCCGACTGATGCGACCTTCACCTACTTCTCCAAGTCCGAGGCCATAAAAAGAGCCCTCAAGTCGCTCGGCATCTGCTGGGGCGTCGCCGTCCTCTGCATCGCCGTTCCCATCCTCCATTTCGTGCTGACTCCCGCCATGCTCCTCGCCGGCCCGGTCGCCGGTTTCCTCGTCTACGGCCGCGTGCAGAAGCTGCCGAAGGTGGTCGAAGGCAGCGTGACCTGCGT
>JASLCY010000583.1 GCA_030151925.1 Oligoflexus sp. | reverse complement strand
GCTTCGCCGAGCTTAAAGATTTTGTAACGACCCTCGAGTTTCGGCTGCAGCTCCTTCAGGCTGTCGTGCGCCGGGATCACGAAGAGCCCCGGGTAATCCGATTCGTAGATCGTATCCATCAGCGAGTCCTGGAACAGCCGGAAACTCAGCGTGGAATTGAAGAAATCGGCCACCGTCGCCGTCGCCCGCTCGAGCCTGTCGCCCAGCAGGTACTTCGATGTGTTGGCCTGCGCATCGAGATCCACTACGAGCACCTTGCGCCCGAGTTTCGCCATCGCGGCCGCGAGGTTGCACGTGATCGACGTCTTGCCGACGCCACCCTTTTGATTGAAGACTGCTCTTTTCATGAGAGTTCCTCTCGATGGTGATGCTGCCCCTAGACCTTGCCTGATTCGAGTAGTGAATACAAGCGACATGAACGAAGGGAGCCGCATCGAGAGACGGTGTCCGGCTGCTGGATTCAGGGTTCAGCGGCTCAGCGTACACGGGAGGCGAGATGGGCGAAGAGCCCGGAGAGGCCGGCGGCGTAGGAATCGATGCCGAAGCCGTAGCAGACGCCGACGGCGTGCGGGGCCGAATACGACTTTTGCCGGAAATCCTCGCGGCGCGAGAGATTGGAGATGTGCACCTCGACGAAGGGCAGCTGCAGGGCCGCCAGGCGATCGGCGAGAGCGAGCGAGGTGTGGGTCCAGGCCCCGGCGTTGATGAGGGCGCCGGCCCAGGGTTCGCTCAGGGTCTCGAGGAAACGCGCCTCGTCGTTGCTTTGGAAGAAGGTGAGCTCGACGCCGCTAAGGCCGAAGGTCCGAGCCAAACCGGGTGCGAGCGCGCGGAGGCGCCTCTCCAGGTCGGCGAGCGTGTGTTTACCGTAAATGCCGGGCTCGCGGCGGCCGAGCAAATCGAGGTTGACGCCGCTCGCCACCACGATGCGGAGACTGGCCTTCTTGGAAGGGGTCGAGGATTTAGTGGTCATAACCATGCCTATCGAGAGCGCTCAGGAGATCGGTGAGGATTTTGATCCTCGCGTCGATCTTCCGGACTTTTTCTAGACTCTCTACAAGGACGGGATTCGAACGTCTATCGATTTCGAGCTGCGTGTCGCGGAGTTCGCGTATCTCGGCGAATTCGCGGCGCAGGAGATCGTTGGTCGGCGAGGCGTGCACGAGGCGATTGTAGATGTCGTAGGCCTTCTGGTAGACGCCCTGGCGCCTGAAGAGCCGCGCGCGCGTGAGTTCGTCGAGATCGGTCTCGTAGGGCGACGCGGGGGCGACGGGCTTGGAGAACAGGCCCTGGATGGGGCTGGCGAAGAAGCCGCGCGCCACGCGCTCCCGGAAGCTCTGCTCCTCCTGCAGCTGATCGCGATGCGCGGTGGCGAGGAACTGCTCGGCGGACTGGGCCGCGGAAGCCCCCTCGACCTTATCGGCGGGCAGCGTGTGGAAAGGGATCTTCAGGTAATCCGCGTACTCGCGGCGAACCTCGGCAAACGGCTTGACGGCCATCTGCTCGATGATGATGCGGATGTCCTTCTCCTGATGGTCGTGCTGCGCGATGTCCTTGATCGCGTCCTGGGTTTCGGCTGAAAAACCGAGCAGGACCGCGAGCTTGAGGCGCAGGATCAGGGCCGTGAGGTTGCCTTTGAGAGGGATGGGGCTGAGGTTGAGCGTGGCCCAGGCCTCATTCAGGTGGCGTCTTTGGAAGAGGAGCTGCACGAGGAACACGCGCGCGACCGAGTAGCTCGGGTGGCGCTCGAGGCCGCGCGAGAGCAGTTGGATGGCCTCATCCCACTGCTTGTGTTTCGCCATGATCTCCGCGACCGAGAAAAAGCCGCGGCCCTCAGGCTTCTTCCGATAGTGCTCGACGGCGATCTGCTCGGACTTGCTGAGGGTCATCTGCTCGAGTATTTCATTCGGGTCCAAGCCCATGCTGCCTTATTTCCCTTTTTGGGTCTCGACGGTCTCGCCTCGCAGCGCCGTAGGCGCTTTCGTGGTGACCGAGAAGACGGCCGAATCGCTGAACAGAGCGCCGCTGTGAATCTGGAGCGCGAGGTCGTTGGTATCGTCGACCCCGGGGCATACGCTGGCGGCCGAGAGCTCGACCACGCCGCAGGCGTCCGAGCACCAGTTGTCCTTGGGCGTATAGAGGCCTTTGTATTGAGCGGTGTTGTCGTTGTCGTTGCCCAGCGTCGGCCGCGCCGCGAGGGTGACGATCGGATCGATGCTCACGTTGGGCACGGGCCTGACTCCCACCACCGTCTTGGTCTCGTCGAGTATGTTCTCGCCCACCAGGAAATACGCCTGGTAGGGGCCTACCGTCTGGCCCACTCCATCGGGAGCGCAGGTCGTCGCCGGCGGCGAGACCTTGCTCGTGATGGTGAAGACCATATCGTTGCCGCCGATGATGGCCTTGGAGCAGGTGAGTTTGCACTGGCCCGGATCCTCAGGCTGATAGGAGCAGCCGCCGAAAAGCAGGCTCGCTGTCATGAAGCTCAGGATGAAACGAGGCACGATTAGAGCCTCCCTTGGTTAGGGGTCTTGGGCGCGGCGGCGGCCGAAGCCGGAGTCGTCTTCAATTCCATCGCCGCGGTGTTGCCGGCAGCGCTGGCGTCCGTCGCCTTGTTGCCGTTCGGTCCCGAGAGGATCGACGGCGTGACCATGATCAGGAGTTCGGTCTGGGATTCCGATTCATCGGTCGAACGGAAGAGCGCGCCGATGATGGGGATATCCGAGAAGAACGGGATGCCGATTTCCTTTTTCGTCTTTTTCGTATCGTAGATGCCGCCGATCACCCCGGTGTCGCCGCTCGCGCGGATCATCTGCGTTTCGAGGCGGCGGGTCTGCTTGCTGGCCAGGGTCTCGCCCGCGGCCGCGCCCGGCGTATCGCTGGTGATGAGGAGGTTCATGATAACGTTGCCGAGCGCCGTCACCTGCGGGGTCACCTCGAGGCTCAGGTCGAAGGTGATCTCCGCGAGGCCGTTCGCCTGGCCGCCCGCGCCCGGAGCGGGGTTGATGACGTTGCCGCCGGCCGCCGGACGGAAGAACTGCGAGCTGCCCGCGAGCACGCTGGCCTTTTGCCCGTCGAGCACGAGGATGCGGTTCGACTGCAGGACGTTGGTCGTGCCTTTGCGCTCTTCCATCCTGAGGAGGAGGTCGAGGTCGAGGAATTTGTTGATGCTGCCGAAGCGGAAGGTCTGGCTGCCCACCACGGTCGAGGCGCTGCGCACGGCGGGGTCGACGCTGAACGTGGAGGTGACCGAGTTCGGGAAGTTCAAGCTGCCGAAGCCCAGGGCGCGGCCCGGGTCGAAGTTGAGGTTGTTGCCCCAGGCGAAGCCGAAGAAGCCGCTGTTGTCGCGCGAGACTTCGACGATGCGCGAGGTGATCTCGACCTGCGGCGTCTCGAGGTCGAGGCGGTCGATGATCGCGCGGGTCTTCTGCAGGATGTTCTCCGGCGCTTCCATGACGATGCTGTTGGTCCGGTTGTCGTCGGAGAGCTTGATGCGCGCGTCGAGGCCGATATCGTTGGCGAGGAGCTTCTCGAGGCGTTCCTTCACGTCCTTCGCCACGCCGTTGTTAAGGCGGAAGATCATGACCTTGGTCTTCACGCGGCGCGATTCGAACTGCGAGGCCTGCTCCATCGCCTGCATGTAGCTGGTGAGGGAGGCGATCTTGTCGACGCGAACCACGTTCTGGCCGATGCGGACGTTGCCGAGGCTGTAGGTCTCCAGGATGGCCTTGAGGGCCTCGTCCCAGGGCACGCCCTTGAAGTTCACGGTCACCGGCAGGCTGCCGATATCCGCGGGATAGACGAAGTTGTTGCCCGTCTCCTCGGAGAAGCTCTTGAGCACGACGCTGAGCGGCGCATCATAGAATTCCATGAAGATCGGCTTGCCCGAATACTTGGGCGCGGCCGTGCTGGACTCCGATCCCTCCAGGTCCTCCGCCTGGCCGGTGAGCTGGGTGGTGGTGGCCTTGTCGTCTTTCGGGGCGTCGAGGTTCGTAAAGGACTCCTGCGCGGGCGCCTGGTCCTTGGCCGGTTCCTTGGCTTTCGCCGCCGGTTTATCCTTGCCCTTCTTCGCCTTGCCGTCGGCCTTGTTATCGAGGTTGGAGAAGGCGTTGGGCTCGTCGCCCTCGTTCGCGTCGTTCGTGTTGCCGCCGGCATTATTTTTGCCTTCGAAATTCGACTTGGTATCGCTCAGGTTCGCGTTGCCCGAGTTCGTCACCGTCTCCTTGAAGTCGTCCTGGAGGTCATCCTGGGCGACGCCGACGAAGGTCTTGCGGCCGAGGATCTCGCCGGTGCGGCGGCCTTCGACGTTCGAGCGTTGGAAGCTGGCCGGCAGGCCGTCGCGCATCGAGGGGACGTTCTTGTTCGGGCTGATGAAGTGCGAGATCGGCTCGAGGCGCGGCGCCTCCGTGAAGTTCGCCGAATAGCGCGGGAAGCCGACCATAGGCACGGCGGCCTTGGTCACGGCGGGTTTGGCCAGAGGATGGTCGCCGCTCAGGCTGATCGCCTTGTCCTTGACCTTACGGGCGTTTTTCGCGGATTCGGCGTAGTAGCGCGCCGGGATCTTATAGGAGAGGAGGAAGTTGCCGTCCTTCTCGTAGAAGAGGGGTTCGACCGCGTCGCGGTGCGTGATGATCAGGTCCACCGCGCCCTCGGCCGTCTTCTCGCGCATGCGGATGAAGGCGACCGGCGAGCGAAATTCGCTCGAATCCATGTCCCAGCGCAGCTTCTTGCGCAGCTGCGTATGGTAGAAGCGGAAGACCAGCTCGTTTTGGTTGATGCGGTTGGTCTGCTCGAAGATCTCGTATTCGGGGCGGCCGAGGGTCACGATGTGAAGCTCGATCTTCTTCATCTCGTCGTTGCTCTTGAAGCCCACCCATTGCAGGGTCGAAGGCGTCGCATCCACATCGCGGTGCTGCGCTGCGGCGGCCGGTGGCGGCATGGGAGCCGGGGCCGCAGGTGCGGGCGCCGGCGCCGGAACCGCCTCAGGTTTCATCGCGTTCGCCGCGTCGGCGGCCGCGAGATTCTCGGACGTGATGTTCTTCGTGGAATTATCGGTGAAGACGTTGCCGTTGGCCGCGCCGCCCTTAAAGGCCTCGAGGCTGTCGTCGTTCGAAGCCTTGGCGTTGAGATCGGCGTTCGCGCCGCCGGCGGCCTTATCCGCGGGCGCATCGTCCTCGAAGCCTTCGATGCCCGCGCCGGCATTCGCGGCGACGCCGAGGTTCGCCTTGCCCGGGTTCGTGTTGTTCGTGCCGGCATCGAAGTTCTCGTCGGCCGAGTTATCGCCGAGCAGGTCGTCGGCGTCGCCGTTCGCGTTGTTCGAATTGTTCGAGTTATTTGAATTATTCGAATTATCGGCGTTGTTCGCGTCGTTGCCGTTATCGGCATTGTTGCCGCGATTGCCCGCGTCCGCGTTGAGCGCATTCGAACCGCCGACAGGTTTGCCTTCGTCATCGGAGGTGGCGCAAGCCGCGAGCGGCAGCCAACTGCTGAAAGTCAGCAAACGGATGATGGTCTTAGTCTTCATTCGATATACCTCTTGGCTTCGCTGCCATGAACGCGTCTGTCATTTGCTGGCTCCCGGGCGAGAGGTGCTCGGTGCCGCATCTTTCGCTGGAGTCATGTTGAAAGGCCAGCCGAGGGCCGGTTTCTGCCCGGCATCGGCGCCGCCCACGGGGACTGCCGGAATATTCTGCACCTGTTGAGCCGGAGCGGTGGCCGGCTGCGCAGCCGCGGGCTGCGCGGCTGCGGGTTGAGGCGCCGCGGCTTTCGGAGCGGCCGGTGGCGTCGCGGGAGCGGCCGCAACGCCTGGTTTCGCCGCCGGCGGCGTCGCCGGTTTTTTCGTGATCACGTCGACCGCGGTCTTATCACCGTCCTTGTTTTCCATCTCGGGGAACTGGGCGTCTTTACCCGGCTCGAGCTTGATGGTCCCGGTGACTTTCGAGACCTTCATGGCCTCGAGACCGAAGTGGATGCGGCTATCCTCGTATTCACGCACGCCGTCCTTCCTCAGCTTGTAGAGGCGGACGACCACGGAGTCTTTTTTGAGGTCGAGGACTTTACCCGAAGAGATAGGGTCGCCGACCTTGACGATCACGCCTTCGTTCTTAGGCGTGACGACGACCGCGCGCATCTCGCCGGAGGACAGTTGCCAGATGCCCTTGATCTTGAGGTCTTCCACCGGATACTGCTGCAAGGGGCTCGAGATCGCGATCTCCTTCGAAGCCGGGGCGTCCTCGGGCTCGGTCTGCACGTCGGTGCTCGCGAGCGGCTTGCCGC
>JASLCY010000574.1 GCA_030151925.1 Oligoflexus sp. | reverse complement strand
AGAGAAAGACCTTTCATACTACCCTCACATAGGCTACGCGACGAGCGCAGAACTTACTAACTGCTGTTCTTATCGGCCCGCGTACTGCGGAAATTAAGCCTACGCTTTAAAGAAAATAAAATTCCCTAAGTGCGACAAAGATATTGAAGAGTTACGGGGGCTCTGGCTAAAATCGATTGAAACCAGCAAAGATCGGAGGATTTTATGGCGATAAAGGCCCGTTATAGCTCCCGTTCCTCCTTCCTGCAGATCCTGCTCGCCCTGCTTTGGGGGAGTTGGCTAGGCTTTTCGCCGACTTGGCTTTCCCTGCAAGTCTTCGTGCTGTTGATAGCATTGGTCTTTCTACGCCTGCCCGTGATCTGGATGCTCGCGTCATTTGTCTTTTCGTGGCTGGCCTCGGCCTTCCTTTTTGATCCGTTGATGAATGAGCTCGGCGTCAGGCTCCTTCGCTACCAGGGCCTGCAGCATTTCTGGGGCGAGATGGCGAAAGCCCCGCTCCTGCCCTGGACGCATTTCAACAACAGCATGGTCCTCGGATCCTTCCTCCTCGGCATCTTTACGATCCCGTTCTGGGCTTACGTCGCCTGGAATCTCCGGCGTCGGGCGCCGCTCGTGAACGTTCCTTCGGGGGACTACCTATGACTCGCAAAGGACTCATTCGCTGGAATTTCCTCGGCCACCTCCTGATCCTCGCGCTCGGGCTCGGCCTCTATCTCTGGCTCGGCCTCGATACGCATATCCGCAAGAACCTGGAGACCAAGCTCACCGCCCTGAACGGCGGCGACGTCACGATCAAGGCGGCGAGCTTCGCGTGGAAGGGCCCGCGCCTCCATCTGGAAGGAATCGCCTTCAAGGATCCGCTGCGTCCGGACCGCGTGCGGCTGGTCATAGGGCAGGCGGATTTCCAACTGGAATGGCCCGCGCTCCTCCGCAACCGCATCGTCGTCGATGATGCGCTCGCGCGGGACATCTACCTGCCGCCGCTGCCCGAGCCCCTGACGGAGACGGCGAAGGGCGCGAGCCTTCTGCCGAACAGCCCGACCCAGTCCCTCGCCATAGCCAGCGATTATCTGTCGAAGCCCGACCGCGGGCGCATCCCGGAAGAGTCGGCCTGGCAAACCGTGCCTTCGGTCGGCGCGGCTCAGGCCCTGGATGCCGAGATCGATGCCCGCGTCATGCAATGGAAGCAGCAGCTCGAAGGCGTGACGGCCGACCTCAGGCAATCCGATGACAACATACCGCCCGAGCAGGATACGCCGAACCACGTGGAGCTCACCCTCTCGCAGCTCGAGAAGAGCCGCGGCGAGCTCGATCAGATCGCGGTGCAGGTGAAGGACGACGGCAACGCCCTGCTGCAGAAGATCGAAAGCCTGAGCGAGATCGCGGCGCACGACATGAACGTGATCCGCCAGGGCGTGAAGCTGCCGAGCACCGAATTCCCGCATTTGACGAGCGAGCTGGGAACGCTCGACGCGCGTTCGGCGCTCGGGCTGGTCGACGATTTCGCTTTGCGGCTCCTGCCCTGGCTGCAGCAAAGGGAGCAGAGGCTGCAGGCCAGCCTCGGGCGGGAGCAGGGCGTGGAATTTTATTTCACCGGGCGCAAGCTGCCGCCGCGCCTCTGGGTGAAGAAACTGGAATTCGTTTCCAAGGAAGCCGCGGACGGTTCGACGAGCGCGGTGCAAGGGCAGATTACCGATCTGAACTCGGAGCCCGATAAAAGGCCTGCTTACGGCAAGATCCTAGGGTCTTTCGGCCGGGCGGAGATCGAAGGTCTCGATCTCGAAGCGCGGATCGATCATCGCGGCGGCCGGGTCGTCGACAGGCTGCAGGTCGCGGTGCAATCCTTTCCGGTGCGCGATCTCGATTTCATCAGGACGCCGGGCCTCCGGGTCGGCGTCGTGCAAGCGGACGCCAACCTCAATCTCGAATACTACGGGCAGAAGGAGGCCGCGCTGATCAATCTGCGGCACACGATGGAGAAGGTGAGTTATCGCGTGGAGGCGGATTCGCCCGGCGTTAAACGCATCTTCGAGAATACCCTCGCGCCGCTGACGACGTTGCAGTTCGACGCGAGCGCTCAGGGAAGGCTGCCGCAGCCTCGCTGGAACTTCTCGTCGAATATGAGCGACCGGGTGAAGAGCGGGCTCCGGCAGGTGCTGACCCAGGAGTATGCGGAGCTCTTCGCGCGCATCAAGGAGCGGGCGGACAGCGGGGTAGGGGGCGCTAAGAAAAAGCTCGAAGGAAAACTCGCGGAAGCTATCGATGCGATCCAGAAAACGATCGCGAGCGAAAACGACAAGCTCACGAGCCTGCAGCAGGAGTATAGCCGGAGGCAGAGCGATCTCGAGAAGACGCGTGCCCTCTAACACAAAGATAAGGTGAGGCGGCGCGGCCGTCCTGCTGTAGGGCCTTGAAATTTTTTGATAAAAACCTGTTGACCCAAAGGGCTAGAATCCGTACAAGAAGAGCCTCTGATATGCGAGTTCCGGTGCTTCACCTAAGAATTCCGCGTGTTTGGGCTCTTAGCTCAGTTGGTAGAGC
>JASLCY010000554.1 GCA_030151925.1 Oligoflexus sp. | reverse complement strand
AAGCCGGAAACCTAGTCCTGCAGCTTCGCCGCATGCTCACACCTGAGCATACGCGGGCTTCGGGCGGCGCGACCCACTTCCGGGACATCCTGCACAAGGAATCCTATATCAACGCTCTCGGCGCCATCACCGGCGCGCAGGCCGTGCAGATGGTCCGCGCGGGCCTCAAGTCGATCTACATGAGCGGCTGGCAGGTCGCGGCGGACGGCAACCTCTCGGGCCAGACCTATCCGGACCAGAGCCTTTATCCTTCGAACTCGGTTCCCGCCATGGTGAAACGCGTGAACGCCGCCCTCACCCGCGCGGACCTCGTCGCTCGCCAGGACGGCAAGACCGATACCTACTGGTACGCGCCTATCGTGGCCGACGCGGAAGCCGGTTTCGGCGGCCCCCTCCATTCTTTCGAGCTGATGAAGAGCATGATCGAAGCGGGCGCTTCGGCCGTCCACTTCGAAGATCAATTGGCGTCTGAGAAGAAATGCGGGCACCTCGGCGGCAAAGTGCTGATCCCGACCAACGCCTTCGTCAAGACCCTCGTCGCGGCTCGCCTCGCGGCGGACGTCAGCGGCGTCGACACCCTCATCATCGCGCGTACCGACTCGCTCGGCGCGACTCTCCTCACTTCGGACATCGATCCGGCCGACGCGAAGTTCATCACCGGCCAACGCACCTCGGAAGGCTTCTTCCGCGTTCGTCCCGGCATCGACGCCGCGATCGCTCGCAGCTTGGCTTACGCGCCTTACGCCGACCTCCTCCGGTTCGAGACCTCGACTCCGGACATCGGCGAGGCCCGCGCCTTCGCTCAGGCCATCAAAGAGAAGTATCCGAACAAGATGCTCGCTTACAACTGCTCGCCTTCTTTCAACTGGGAATCGAAGCTCAACAAGGAGCAGATCGCGAAGTTCCAGGTGGAGCTCGCCGAGTTCGGCTTCAAATACCAGTTCATCACGCTCGCCGGCTGGCACGCGAACAACTACCACACCTTCGACCTGGCCAAGGGTTACAAGGAGCGCGGCATGAGCGCTTATGTGGATCTGCAGAGAGCGGAATTCGCGCGTGAAAAAGACGGTTACACCGCTGTGAAGCACCAAAAAGAAGTCGGCACGGCTTACTTCGACCAGGTCCTTCTCACGGTCACCGGCGGCCAATCGTCGACTTCGGCGATCTCGGGCTCGACCGAAGAAGAGCAGTTCGAACACTGATCTGCCTATAAGAGTGCAAGTGCTCTCTATGATCTGATGAAACGAACCCCGTTGGCCTGAGGCCGGCGGGGTTTTTCTTTTCATGGGGGATTCGCGGAGGAAGCTGTTTTATTCGACGACGATGCGGCGAAGCTTCAGCTCGTTGATCAGCTCTTGAGCGGCGGCCTTGGCTTTCTCGGGATCGTTCGGATAATCGATCTCCCGGTAGAACTCGGCCATCCGATGAAGCTTGTCGATGAAGAGGCTTTCCCGGTTCAGCAGGCTGAGATGCGACAGGAAGAGGAGCCCGTAGCCCTTTTTAATGTCGGTCACGGCTTCATTGCCGAAATTCCAATGCCGCTGCGAGAATTCGAAATAGGACTGGATGAACGACTCGATCGCATCCGCGTGCCGGGGGATCTCGTCCAGGATGGAACGCGCTTTCTTAAAGCCGGCGGCTTGCAGGACCCGCAGGAGGTAGTCGGAATAGAAGATCTCTTCGCTGATGTCTTTGCCGAGGATAGAGGCTATCCTCCGATCGAGTTTCGCCACCTCCGGGCGCGCCAGCAGCAGGGGCAGCGAGAGCTGATCGAGCTCGACCTGGTTGGAGCTGCTCAGGTCGATGCCTTTCAATTCTTTTTCATAGGCCCTGACTTCCGACTGGATAGCGACCAACTCGCGATCGGCGACCTCGAGAAGGCTCGCGATCTGGCTGAAACGCCGGCGCAGCTCACCCGGGAGCTCACTGTGGATCTTGTAGCCCAGGTCATGCTCGAACTCGGCCCAGGTGTGCTGGAGGTTGGTCCGGATCTGGATCTCGAACCGCAGATTGTCAGCCAGCTCAGGTTGGTCCTCGAGGAAGTCCGCGGGCACGAAACAGATATAATGCAGCGACCGATAACCGAATCTCTGATGATCGTGGCTGCGCAGTTTGTTGACCGAGTTTTCAAAGTCCATGTCGAACGAAGCTTCGACCGCCTGCGCGACCCGCTCGATCACATCCTCGGAATAGGTGATGAAACGAAAGCCGAGCAGATCGGTGATCTGCCACAGGTCTTCATAGTTGCGGTCCGGCCGCGAAATCTTCTGCTCAAGGCTGGTCTTGGATTTGATCCGGCCGCCGAAAGAATGGATCTTGACCCCTTGTTCGGCCATGATGCGCCTGAGATGCTCCTCGACGCTCGCATGCACCCTTTGAAGGGCGGGAACCCAAGCCGAATAATCCTTAAGTATCTTCGTTTTGCTCATAATCTCTATTCAATCCGTAAGGACCAGAGGTGAGATAGGAAGGTCGCGTATTAGCTGAGCAAACTACATGTGACATAGGCCAAAGTCAATATGTACTTGGGCAGGATCACAGGCCGAACGATAGAAGCCCCCAGAACAGAGTTCCAGGGGCTCCATCACCAAGAGAATTAAAACATACTATCGTCTAAATGCTACACCTGCGCTGCCGTTAGGCCGAGTTGTGAACACGCCGTAGTTATCGAGAGATACGAGGCCGATCGCTTCGTTGATCCACTTATCCCAGAGCAAAGCGCCGGTCTTCGCATCGAGACGGAGGATGCCCATGGGCGGGTAGCGCATCGCTACCGATCCGTAGGTTACGTAGACGTCGGTTTCGTTCGAGAGGGTGCCGTAGATCGTCTCGCTGGGCAGAGGATTGTCGCGGAAGAAGGTCCACTGCACCTGGCCGTTGTTCAGGTTGACGAGCGAGAGCTTGCCTTGGCCCGCGCCGCGGTAATAGACGTTGCCGACTTTATCCTCGAAGGGCGAAACGAAGCCGAGGTTATCGTGCGAAGACCACTTCTGCGCGCCGTTCGCATCGTAAAGCACCGCGCTGCCGGCATCGGCGACGTTGGTGCGGACGAAGATGCTGCCATTGCTGAGGAAGAGCGGGAAGATATTCTCGCCTTGCAGGCTGACCTGCCATTGGGTTGAACCGTCGTCGACCGACAGACGGCGCAGATCGTTGCCCTGCTGGGCGAAGATCGCGCCCTGCGCGTTGCTTTGGAAACCGAGGTAATCGCCGCCGTTGCCCGAATAGGTCCAGAGGTCCTTGCCGTTCGCGGGGCGCAGGCGTTTGAAATGCCCCTGGCCGATCACGATGAGGTGATGGCCCTGGTCGACGACCGGATAATCGCTCGTGTCCAGCACACGCGACCATCTCACGCTGCCGCTGCTTTTATCGAGCGCGAGCAGCGTCGTGACGTTGTTATCGTATTCGGTGAGGTAGACGTTCTGATTCTCGGTGCCGATGTAGGTCGCGTAGCCGTTCACCTGGTGCGACCATTGCTGAGCGCCGGTCGCGCGCGCGAAGCTCCGGAGATGGCCGTTCTGCGTGAAAGCGCCGAGATAAACGCTCGGATTGCCCTTCTCGCAATTGAGGCTGCCGCCGCCGCCTTCCGTCGGAGCCGACCAGGCCACGGCTCCCGTGTCGATGTTCAGGACTTCGAGGGCCGAGCTGTTCACGAGATAGGTGCGCTGGCCGTCGTTGCAGTTCTGGTAGAAGCCTTCATAACTATCGGAGCTGTGAGTCCAGAGGATGGCGCCGGTGTTCTTCTGCACGCGCGAGGTCTCGGTCTTCTCCGAGAGGGTCTGCACGAAGAGGCGCCCCTGCTCATCGCTGCTCAGGGCTTTGTTCTCGATGTTCCAGCCGATATCGCCGCCGCGGGGCGACGCTTCCACGAAACGCCAATCCTGGTTGAGGACGCCCTGGCAATCCCACTGCTGGGCCCGACGGCCGTTGTCGAAGCTGGGGCCGTCGATATCGAGGCATCTTCCCGAATGCTGGAATTTCAGCGCGTAGTTGCCGTCGCTCGTAGCGTTGAGGAGCAGATGCGAGGAGGCGTCGCCGGCATTCGCCGATTGCACGAGGGCCGCGCCGTTGCCTTGGTCCGCATTCACGATCTTCAGCGTGAGGCCGGACTCCACGGCACGAAGCTGCAGGGAGTTATCGGCCGCGATCGCGACCTGGAAACGTTGATTGGTATTGCCGGTGCATTTCCACTGCTGAAGCGTGCCGCCCTCCGCCAATGAATGATCCGTGACGTCAAGGCACTTGCCGCTATAGCGGGAGACGAGTTCATAAGTCTTACCGTTTACGGGCGCGTCCGCACGCGCAATCTGGGGTAAAAGGAAACCTAAGGGCGCGAGACCCAGGGATAAAATACGCAACATAAGCAACACTCCTCTATTGCAACGCCTGCACGTTTGATCTTGGCGAAACTCAGCGTCGCCCGGCATCTTTGAGAATCTGTGCGATTCCCGGTACCGTTGACGCTGAAAAAGCCTCAGAATCAGCCTTTCAGCGGTTCAATGCATAAAGGTTGCCAAGTTCGGCGAAAAATTTGTGGGTGGCGAGGGCGAGCTGTTTGCTGTCGGAATCCACAGCGAAAAGACGTTGATTGAACTCTATCTCAAAACCGGCGTAGTACTTATCCGCGAACTGATTGCGGAGATAACGCGTAAAACCGTCGGCCTTGCCGAGATAAGGATAATTGCGCCGGACGCGCCAGGGAAACTCCTGCTCCTGGAGTATCGCCATCATGCGATCGGCCCACTTCTTCTCGTTCGGCCGCGCGGGATCATAGAGCAAACCCAGCTCCGCGTTACGCGTCTCGCCATTCAAGACAGGCGTGAAGCTGTGGAACGCGCAGTGCAGGACCTTCTTCTTCTGTTTGTGGAAGCGCTGGATCGCCTCGACGATGGAAT
>JASLCY010000550.1 GCA_030151925.1 Oligoflexus sp. | reverse complement strand
GGGCCGAGACCGAGGAAAATGAAGGGCGCGGTCCAGGCGATCCAGGGCACGACGCTCGAGAGCGCGGCCAGCACCCAGATCACGGCGCAGGCGATCAGGCCTTTCTTGATCGCGTTCCCCATGGTCTCCATGCAAACGTCGCCGCGCACGGTCCTGAGGTTTCCACTGAAATTGATGTCTATATTCTGCAGACTCATGCCATCATCCTCCATGTTAGCTGCTTTCAGCCTAAGCCTCCTCCTCCCGTCGGCAAAACTTATGTTTTCCAAAGCTTGCGCTATAGCTCGGTAAAAGCTGGGTTTTCCTGATTCATTAACAAGATTGCCAAGCCTCCTGAAGAGGGCGGTTCGAAACGTTATTCGCGAAAAATCTTCCGAAAATTCATATGGGGTTAACCTCAGCGTGTGAAGCTGCGGTCGATTCCGTCACGAAGGAGATTTCGATGCAACTGCGATTGTTCGGTGTTTTAGCGCTTCTCGCGCTCGAGGTTCCGGGGATGTCCGCTCCGAGGGTCCAGGCGGGCCTGGGGGCGACGAGCGCCACGCCCCCGCAGATCTCCGACGTTCCCCAGATCGATCATGTAATCATCGTCGAATTCGAAAACACCGATTACGGCAAGGCCCTCGCGCAGCCGAGCTTCGGCAAGATCGCGAAGGCCGGCGCGAACCTCACCAACTTCTACGCGGAGACCCATCCTTCCCAGCCGAATTACATCGCGATGATCGCAGGCGATATGTACGGCGTGAAAGACGACAACAACGTGAATCTGGGCGGTCGCCATATCGGGGATCTGCTCGAGGAGGCGGGCAAGACCTGGAAGGTGTATGCGGACGGTTATCCGGGGAACTGCTTTCTGGGCGCGACGCACGGGAAGTACGCACGCAAGCACGTGCCCTTCCTGAGCTTCAAGAACGTGCAATCGAATCCGGATCGCTGCGCGAAAGTCGTGGAAGGCGAGCAGTTCGCGGCCGACCTCGCGGCCGGCGACCTGCCGAACTACGCGCTCTACATTCCCGATCTCGACGGCGACGGGCATGACACGGGCGTGGCTTACGCGGATAACTGGGTCAAGACCACGTTCCTGCCTTCGCTGAAGGAACTCCCGCCCAATACGCTCGTGGTGTTCACGTTCGACGAGAGTTCTCCACTCGGCGGCAACCATATCTACACGACCTTCTACGGTGACGTCGTGACGCCGGGTTCCGTCTACACCCCTAAGACGAACCACTACGGCTTCCTCCACACGGTCGAGGCGCTGCTCGGCGTCGGCGGCCTTGGGAAAAACGATGGTTCGAGCGACCTCATCACCGGGATATGGGCTAAATAAGCGGCCCGATCCGCAGCACGCTCATTGCGAGAGTATCACGGCCGAATAAGGCCCGATAGCGAGGCTGCCGTGCGCGGGCAGCCCGTCCTCGCCGCCGGCGTAAGCTTCGGTATCGAGCGAGGGCGTATTGGAGAAGTCGTTGGAATAACCGTTCCAGTCGCTGTTGAAGCGGACCTTCCAGCGGCCCGCGCGCGGGAAGCCGATCTGATAATCATCGAAGCGTCTATCGCTCATGTTGATGAGCACGATCACGTCATCACCTGCACCGCCTTGATCCCAGCGATGATAGGCTATGAGTTTGTCGTCGTTGTTCACATGGAAGACGTTCACGTGCTGGCCGACGAGGCCGCGCGTATCGTTATTCCAATTGCGGCGCAGGCGCATCAGATCCCTATACATCGTCCGGATACCGGAATAAGTCTTGAGCTTCGACCAGTCCACGTTGTTATGATCGCTGAACCAGCCGTCCTCGAGGAACTCCTGGCCTTCGAAGATCATCGGGATGCCGGGCGAAGTCAAGGCGAGCACGGCGCCCAGAGTCGAACGTTTCTTCGATTCACGTGATCCCGCGTTCCCCGGCCAGATCTCCTCCGGCAGACGACTGTGGCCGTTGGCGACCTCGTCATGGCTCTCGGTGTAGATAACGCGCTGGAAGGCCTGCCCGTTAAAAGCCTGGCCGATCGAAGCGGCGATGCTGTTCATATCCCGCGATGAATCGGCCGGCGCGGTCAACGCGCTGCGCACGGGATGCGTGAACTCACCGGCCCATTGAGCGTCAAAACCCGCGCCGCCGTTCGGAGTCGGACGGGTGACGGCGTCGCCGCCGAAGTCCTCGGCGATCAGTATTTTCCAGGGCTGCGATTTCTTCACTTCGTCGCTGATCCAGCGCAGCAGGCCCCAGCCATCGGCCAGACCCTTCGTCCCATCGGTCGTACGAATGTATTTCGTGGCGTCGAACCGCAGGCCGTCGGCCCTGTATTCATTGAGCCACATGAAAGCGCTGTCTTTGATGAAATCGCGGACCTCGTTGCGGCCGTAGTCGGGGCGCGTGTTGCCCCAAGGCGTGGACGAGCGGTAATCGGTGTAGAAGTAGATGCCGCCGTTGCCGAAGCACGGCCCATCGAAGCACCAAGCCGCGAGATCGCTAGGGCCGTAGTGGTTGTGGACGACGTCGATGATAACGCCCATGCCGCGCGCGTGGGCGCCATCGATAAAGGCCTTCATATCTTCGGGCGTGCCGTAGGCCGACTCGGGGGCAAAAGGATAACTCGGGTTATAGCCCCAGGAATAATCGCCCGGGAATTCCATCGGCGGCATGACCTGCAGCATGGTTACGCCCAGGTCCTGCAGATAATCGAGCTTCTCGGCCGCCATCTTCCAGGTGCCCGGGGCGGCGTCGCCGTTCTTGTTATTGAAAGTGCCGATGTGCATCTCGTAGATGATCTGCTGGTTGAAGCCCGGCGTCTTATAAGACTTCGTTTTCCAGGCGTAGGCATCCGCATCATGAACGATCGAGGAACCGGCCGAGTTTTCCATCCAGGCCGCGCGCGGATCCGCCTTGACGAACTTTTGCCCCGTGCTGGAGACGATCACGTACTTGTATTTATCGCCCGCGGAGGCGCCGTTCACATCGGCCGAGAAGTTGCCGTTGCCTTCGGAGGCGAGCGGAGTCGCGGTTTCGCTCCAACCGTTGAAATCGCCGGTCACGTAAAGCGCCTTGGCATTCGGCGCCCAGACCCTGAATCTCGTACCTCCTTCATAGGGCGTTGCGCCCATGCCGGCGCGCTTCGAAGGCGTGACGGATGCGGCGGCAAATTCCGATTGCAGGGCGAAAACCGAAAATAGAATCCACGTGAGGCTCTGAGGTCTCATCGTATCCCCATTCATTTTTAGGTGTGTAGGGCTTTAAAAAAAGATGTGTTTGAACATTATAGCATTCATGTATGGCAATTTTGCAAGGCAGGTGCGAAACGAGAGGGGGCGCGCGTCGAAGGTCCGTTCAAAAACCTAGGCTTGTTCGTTGCTTGATCGAAATTTGTAACATGCTACTATAGAGGCACTACATTCGAACAAAAGGGCAAATCGCATGAAAAGGACTCCCCTGATCATTGTCGCAACTTTGGTTATTCTCGGCGGTTTTGCAGTTGTTTATATCTTTAATAAAAAAGCCGGGCTCTCGGACTCGACCTCCATCGTCCATATCCCGCGCGGCCAGGAATCGACCTATAAGCTGGCCATGGACATTAAAGAGAAGCCGCAGGGGCAGGCGGAGCTCGATCTGTTCCACATCGATGGGCACTTCGCGAACTATATCGCGAACGAAGGCGAGCTCGTCTCGGAATGGACCGCTATCGATAACTTCCAGATGCTCGCGCAGCCGGTCGATCCGAATCTCGTCGCTTCCATGCTCAACAAACCGATGGTCAGCAAGAAGACCGGCGGCGAGCTCGAGCACTTCGTCGGCAAGGACTTCCCGGGCCGTTTCCTCGGCTTCCAGCTCAGCCTGCTCGACAAGCTCTACAGCATCGAGAACACCTATAAGTTGGGCTCGGAGAAGAGAAGGGAGCGCGACGAGCTCGGCAGCTACGAGGTCCAGTACACCTTCGCCCACGAGCAGGACAACGTGGTCGTGACTCGCCAGTGGCTGCAGTCGACCGACAACAAGAACGTGATCGACGCGACGAATAACAGCTTCAAGTATACCTTCGACGGCCAGGGCAAGCTCCTCTCGGTCAAAGGCAAGCTGGTGCTGAACAACAAGACCGATGCGGGCGCGGTCAACGTCTATTCTTACGAGCTCAGCCTCGACCTCGAAGGGACCGCGGCCACGGCTGTCGATAAACTCGCGGTGAAGTCCAAGGACTATCCTAAAGTCGACCTCGCGCGGGCGGAAGTCGCCGGCATGATAGCCAACAATTCCGGCGACGGTTCCGAAGACCATCTGCCGCCTATCGAGAGCCTGCAGGAAGCCCTCGTCCGCGCCGACAAATTCGGCAAGGAATCCTCGGCCAACGAGCAGCAGGAGATCTTCCAGAACATCAAGTTCGGTTTGATGGCCCATCCGGAGGAGCTGTCGAAGGTCGTCGACAAGATCATTTCCTATAAAGCCGTCGACGACGATGCGGAAGCTCGCAGCGCCCTGCTGTTCGGCGCGATCACCGCCAGCGGGCTTACGGAAGCCGCGGACTCCCTCACCGATCTCGCGCAGAGCAAATGCCCGGATGATTTCTGCCGCGTCCAGGCCATGACTTCGCTGAATATCCACGATCACCCGACCGAAGCGAACGGCCAGGCGATGATCTCCATCGCCCACAGCGCGAAGGATGATGACATCGCGGGCGTCGCCTACATGGCGGCGGGATCGGTCGCTTCAAAAGTCTCGGGCAACAGCTCGGGGATCGAACGCACGCTTCTCACCGGCCTCAATGCGCCCGGCACCACCGAAGACCGTAAGCTCGCGGTCATCAAAGCCATGGGCAACCATGGAAGCCCAGCCTACTACGATGCGCTCGTGAAGGAATCGAAGTCGGATGACACCTTCGAGAAGTCCTCGGCGCTCTACAGCCTGCGCAACGTATCGACCCCAGAATCGACGGAGACCATCATCGCCGCGCTCGAACCCAACGGCAGCGACGTGGTCAACAGCAACGGCCTCCGGGCCTTGGGCCAAAAGCAGCTGACGACCGAACAGGCGATGAGGCTCGTGAACACCTTCGCGACCGCC
>JASLCY010000538.1 GCA_030151925.1 Oligoflexus sp. | reverse complement strand
CATGGTCGCCACGTCGAAGCCCACCTTATCGATGAGGACGCCGTGGTCCTTCATCTTGTGGGTAGCGTGGTGGTAGTTCTCGCTGGATTGGAGCAAGGCCTTGGAAGGGATGCAGCCCACGTTCAGGCACGTGCCGCCGAGCGTCCCGCGGTTTTCGATAATCGCTGATTTCAGACCGAGCTGCGAAGCGCGGATCGCCGCGATATAGCCTGCGACGCCGCCGCCGATGACAACCAGATCAAAAGAGTGTTCGGCCATGACTCATTAAACTCCCAAGAGTAGGCGAGAAGGATCTTCGAGATTTTCTTTGACGCGCACGAGGAAGCCCACGGCCTCCTTGCCATCGACGATGCGGTGATCGTAGGACATCGCGAGGTACATCATGGGCCGGATCACGATCTGGCCGTTGACGACCACAGGGCGATCCTGGATCTTGTGCATGCCGAGGATGCCGCTTTGCGGCGGATTGAGGATTGGGGTCGACAGCAAGCTGCCGAAGGTGCCGCCGTTGGTGATCGTGAACGTGCCGCCCGCGAGGTCGTCGAGGGAGATCTTGCCGTCGCGGCCGCGTTTCGCGTATTCCACGATCGCCGCTTCGATTTGCGCCATGCTCAGCGTCTCGCAGTTGCGGACCACGGGAACCATCAGGCCGCGATCGGTCGAGACCGCGATGCCGATATCGCAGTAATCGTGATAGACGATGTCGGTGCCGTCGATCGAACCGTTGAGCGCCGGGAACGCCTTGAGCGCCTCCACGCTGGCTTTCACGAAGAAGCTCATGAAGCCGAGGTTCACGCCGTGCGCCTTCGCGAAGCTGTCTTTGTATTTCTTGCGAAGTTCCATGATCGCCGACATGTCGACTTCATTGAAGGTCGTGAGCATCGCCGTCGTGTTCTTCGATTCGACGAGGCGTTCGGCGATGCGTTGGCGAATGCGGGTCATCTTCTCGCGACGTTCGCGGCGCTCGCCCGGAGCCGGGGCCGGAACTTTCGGAGCGGCCGGCGCAGCTTCTTTCTGAGGAGCCGGCGCGGCAGGCTTCGCTCCGCCTTCAGCGTTATTGATCAAATCGCCTTTGGTCAGACGGCCGTCGCGGCCCGTGCCGGCGATTCCGGATGTGTCGATTTTTTGCTCACTGACCATGCGCTGCACGGCAGGGCTTTGTGGTCTGTCATCTTTGCCAGCAGCGGAAGCGGCGGCTTTCGGGGCATCGGCTTGAGGTGCCTCCGCTTTGGGCGCGTCGGCCTTGCCAGCAGCGGGAGCCTGAGCGGATGTATCGAGGGTCGCGAGAGTCTCGCCGACCTTAACGGTGTCGCCCTCGTTTTTGGTGATGCTGAGGACGCCTTCCGCTTCAGCGACGATTTCAACTGTCGCTTTATCCGTCTCAATTTCGACTAGCACTTCGTCCCGCTTAACAAAATCTCCGGCCTTTTTACGCCACTTGTAGATCTGGCCCTCCTGGACGGATTCACCTACAGCTGGAAAGCGGACTTCAAATGCCATATCGTCTCTCCCAAAATCAATTCTGTCTCAGATTTGGATAACACAAGCTTTTGCGACTTTTCTCAGTCTGAACGCTGAGTAGACAGGAGTATGGAATAACAACTTCAGCCGAAACTAAAAAGATAAAAGAGTTCCGGCTTCCGCTTTCTATGGTACACCACTTTGCTTTAGGTAAGGTCCTAAAGAATCTGCCGAGTTACCCTCCTGCAAATTCTCTCGTCACTTTGCATATTCATTGCGGCTCAGGCGCTTCGAACTGAATAATCTGCATTAAGGCTGACTGGTGAACCAAGGGCGTCAAAATTGCTTTTTCATCCTTGAGCTCGATGAGTTTTACCTTGTACTGGTTCGCAGCGAGCGCCGCGCGGAACGCTTCCGTCTGCGCTCCCCCATAACGCGGATCGCCCTGCATGTGGTAGAGATACACGGCCTTCGGCAGCCCCGTGAGATCCCACGCCACCGAACGCGTCTCGGCAAAACGAGGGTCGGAGCCTTGCAGCGCCTTCATTTCCGAAACGAAAGCCGGGTCCTTCGCTTCGGAAAGCGTGGCATCCCAATCGTAGATCCCGTTACCGACGACCAGGAATTTCAGGGGAAAGACCTTGGCCGTGCGGAGCGCGAGCAGGCTCGCTTCCTCGAAGCCCCAGAGCGCATCGATCTTCTTGCCCTGTTCCTTCTCGGCGTCCAGCAAGGACTTCAAGGATCCGACGCTCGCGTCGTCGCCGAGGACTTCCTTGCCTTCGCTTTTCCCGGCTCCGGGCCTGTTCACGGCGAGGACGTTCAAATCCTTCTGGAGGAAGGCCTGCACGAGCCCTTGTTTGCAGGTCTCGCCGGTGAAAGGCTGCCCCTTCACGTTCAGCATCACGATGTAAGGCGCGCCCTTCTTGAGCGTGCAGCTATACCACTGCAGCGAATAACCGTCCTTGGGTTTGGCGGACGAACCTTCGTGCGACTTGGCCTCGACGAGTTTGCCGATGCCGTCGGTCGATTCGATCTCCATCGCGCTCGAGAAGCGCTCCTGGTTCGAAGCGCACGAGGCGCCGACCAATCCCGCAAAAACCCAAACGCCCGCGTTCTTCCAGATGCCATGCATAGTCACCTCGGTCCTTCTTTAATTATTGGGATTTTCGTAGAACACGTAATTCGTGCTGTAATCGCTGACTTCGAAATAGACCTTCTTCTCGCCCGGATCGGCCACGTAGTTGAAGTTGGTGTCGTAGACGCCGTAGCCGTAGCGATAGGCGTGGGACTCGTTGGGGCTGCCGGAGGTGGAGGTGGCGGCGGTCGTCATTTTATCGATATTGATGAATCGATACATGAGCTTACCGTTGCTTATCACATCGAGGACGCCATTGGTCCCGGTCCAGTTCTGAACGGCGTGCGAGATCTTGTTCTGACTGTCCTTCGTACACGAACTGAGCGCGAGGAGTGCAAGGGCTGCGGCTAGATATTTCATGATGACCTCATAGGGATACTGGCTAAGATAAACCAATCTTCCTCAGGATTAAATCCTAAGACGAAGGTTTTACCTCGTGAGGCCTAAAGTTGGGAGATCTTAGTTGCTCGGGAGTTGATGACCGGGAAAAAGCGGCGAGGGAGGAAGGGGAGTGGGGCCTCGGCCCCATTCACGTCAAACGTTGATCTCGGGCACGCGGTGCGCGGCGGTATCGGTCGCCTTCAGGTTCTCGGTGCGGAGCGTCGTGCTCAGGAGGTTGTTGTCGAACGTCTCGCGTCCGCTTTCCAGCGCCTGGCGTTCAGCGATGCGGGTCGTGTCCATCTTCGTGCGGCCGTTGAACTGGGCGCCTTCCTGCACGACGAGCGAGGCGGTATGGATGTCGCCTTCGAATACGCACGAACTCGAGAGCTCGACCTTGCCGGTCGCTTCGAGGGTGCCTTTGAAATGCCCTTGGACCACGATGTCCTCAACCCGGCATTCGGCGTTGATGATGGCGCCTTCTTCGACGATCAGCAGGCCTTCCGAAGTGATTTCGCCTTCGACGCGACCGCCTATCCTAGTACTGCCCTTGCAATAGAGTTTTCCTGAAAAATGGCAGCCATTGGTGATGATGGTGACCGCGAAATCCTTCAGATGATCTCTTTTCCCGAGGCTCGTACCTCCTTTTTTCTGTGGACTGAACAAGGCTATACTCCTTTCATAGGCGACTGGGGCATCATGGGAGGACCCATGATATTCAATTATGGTAACATTGTTTTCCTGACGCTATGAGAGAAAAAGATGCCGAGTAAACTCCTGGGTCCGGACTTCGAGGATTTCACGATAACGAGCGAGAATCTCCGCTGGTTTCACGTCTGTCGCTGGGAGGCATCACATGCGGAGGAGTATGCCCGTGTCCGCACACGTGTTTCGCATTCCCTCGGCAAAGCCCCCGGCTTCATTAAGAGTAAAACCAAACCTTCGCCGAGTCGCAAAGCCGAGTGGCTGCTGCTTGATGAAAACGATAGGCCGCTGGCTTGGGCCGAGCTCCAAAGCTACCCCACCGCTAACTACCAGGCCGGGATCCTGCTCTGGGGCGCTATCGAAGAGGGCGCCTTTATTCCGAAGAGCCTGACCACTCTCCTGAGCTTCTGTTTTCTCGTCGGGAAATTCGATCACATGAAGCTCGCCAGCCAGACCCTGTACGAGCAGGAGATCTTGCATGCCTATGTGGCCCATGTCGGTGAACTGAGGGATACCTATGTCTTGAGTCAGGCCGCCTGGTATCCAGGAGGCCCAGCCTTCATTCCGGTGAAGACCTATGAGGTGGGGCGGGACGAGTGGGTAAATTCTCCGTTCCCGAAGGAAGATGCCAAGTCACTGCAGTATATCGCCGCGCGCGTGGCCCGCTTCGAACAGATGCAGAGACTCAGTCGACCCAAAAGAAAAAGGCGAAGCCTACTGGCTCGCCTTTTTCGTCCTCGAATCGATGACTCCATCTTTTGAGGAGCCATCTCATCTTTATTCGCCGTCGCCTTCGTCCGAGGAAGCGCCTTCCGGAACGAACTCGCCGTCCTTGGGGTACCACTTCTGAAGGGCTGCGATCATTTCGTTCGCTTGTTTCGCGCTCGAAATGTTGAACTTGCTCTGCTGTCTGTAGACGCCGTTTCTCTTTTGATAGCGACGGATCGAGACTTTAGCGGGACCGTACTCGGAAGTGTTCTTATCGAGTTCCTGGTAGAGGAACATGATCGTAGTCCAGCTGCCGCGGGTCAGAACGTTTTTATCGAGTTGCTTAACGACGACCTTGTCGTCTTCGGTATACTCGATGTCAATTGCATCGATAGTTTCAGCCATACTGCATTAGCTCCCCGTAAGTGAACTTTGGCTTCCATGAAGACATGAAAGCCAAAGTAAAATCCACAAACGATAATAGCGTCGAATTAGCGCTTAGAGAACTGGTAGCGTGCACGAGCTGATTTCTGGCCGTACAACTTACGTTCTTTTTTCCGGGAATCACGGGTGATTAGGCCTTCAGCCTTAAGCACGCGGCGATTTTCCGGATCGAGTTCTGCGAGAGCGCGGCTGATAGCGTGGCGGATAGCGCCAGCTTGGCCGTTCAAACCGCCGCCAACGACGTTCACAA
>JASLCY010000536.1 GCA_030151925.1 Oligoflexus sp. | reverse complement strand
GAGCCGGACCGCTCTATCGTTGAGGCCCCGCTGCGTCCGACTTCCAAGCCCGACGTGCCGGCCCATCTCGGCCAGCAGGATCACAAGGCCCTGCTGGAGCAGAAGACCACGCCGCAGAACTCCGTCCCCGGCGCGCCGAGCACCGCCTTGCAAAACGGTCGGATCAAGATCGAGGGCGGCCTCCCGGACGAGAAGGGATCGATCCCCGTCCCCGCGAAGAAAGGCCTGAAATACAGCCACCTCCTGCCGCGCGAGGGCGAGATGCTGAACCTCGCGCATAACGATTACATCCATGATCCCAAGATCCCCAAGGGCGCGATCCTCGACGTGAACACCACCGACTTCCGCTGGATCGGCTATTTCACGGCCGTGCGTCGCCAGGTGGAGCTCGCCTTCACCGATATAGGGCCGACGCTGCGTTCCTCGCCTTACGTGAAGTCGCGTTTGATGGAGCACGGCAAGGCGGATTTCCAAGGCTCCAGCGTCGTGCGCCTGAAGGTCGAGCGCAGCGGGCTCCTCACCGAAGCGAAGCTGATCTCGAGCTCCGGCGACAAGGATATCGATACGTTCTGGACCAAGATCCTGAACGTGGCGGCGCCCTATCCGCCCCTGCCCCGGGATTATCCGGACGAGACGCTGATGTTCACCTACACGCTGTATTATGATTTCGTGGTCGAGGACGAGAGGAAGGTCCGGCGCTTCATCTACTAGCCTCGGTTCGCCGCGAGACGGTTCGAGCATTCATCGCAGACGCCGTCGAGCTGGAAGAGGTGTTCTTTCGGCTCGAACTTCTTCTGCGTGCGCATATACCAGATCAGGGGCGCGACGATATCTTCGGGAATATGCATTTCGGAAGCGGCCTGGCAGTGGATGCAACGGGTCATCACGTGCGGGGCCGACTGGCAGGAAAGATGGGTGCAGGCGATGTAATCGCCGTGAGGCGCTACGCGGTGCACGAGTCCGAGTTCGCAGAAGCGGTCGAGGATGCGATAGACGGTCACGGTATCGATCGATTCGCTTTTATCGAGCAGCGACTCGGTCCTTTGGAAGATCTCTTTGGGTGAAAGGGCGCTTTTGGCGTTGGCAAGGCAATCGATCAGGGCGAGACGCGGTTTGGTCAATCGAGCCCCCGATTCCTTAAGGGTCTTCACGCACATCGCCTGGAAAGTATCCGCTTTTGCCATCTCGTAAGCTCCTGAATCTCGCACCGAAAAGCACCCGCTAGTCATACCCGGAATGAGCCAGAAAATCCACCCGGTTTCCTCATCGGAGCGAAAACCAGGTCAAGAAATCTCGCCAGACTATTGATTTTGTTCTAGAATAAGCCATCGTCCCCGCTGTTTGGAGTGCGTATGGAAGAGCCCATCTTGAAAGTGGATAATCTCTCGGTTCGCTTCGAGGACAAGATACGCGGCTCCGTAACCGCGGTGCGCGGCATCAGTTTAGACCTGTACAAGGGCAAAAGCCTGGCCATCGTGGGCGAATCGGGCTCCGGGAAAAGCGTCTCGTCCTTAGCGCTCATGGGCCTCCTGCCGAAGACCGCCAGGGTCGAAGCCGACCAGATGCGCCTCGCCGAGCTCGATCTCCTGCGGCTCGACAGCCGAGCGCGCCGCCACCTCTGTGGGCGCAGGATGGCGATGATCTTCCAGGAGCCGATGAGCTCCCTGAACCCTCTCGTGCCGGTCGGGGACCAGATCAACGAAACGCTGATGATCCATAAGAGGATCTCGAAGAAAGAGGCGACCGAACGCACCCTGGACCTGATCCAGCAGGTCGGCCTGCCGAACCCGGCGGCGATCTTCAAACGTTATCCCCACGAGATGTCGGGCGGCCAGCAGCAGCGCATCATGATCGCGATGGGCATCGCCTGCGAACCGGACCTCCTGATCGCGGACGAACCGACGACCGCGCTCGACGTGACGATCCAGAAGCAGGTGATAGAGCTGCTGATGGGCCTGCAGGAAAAGTATCGCATGAGCCTGCTGTTCATCACGCACGATCTCGCGCTGGTGGGCGACCTCGCGGATAGCGTCGCGGTCATGTATCGCGGCGAGATGGTCGAGACCGGGCCGACGAAAGACGTGTTCGCGCATCCGCGCGAAGCCTACACGCGCGGTTTGCTGTCGTGCCGGCCGCCGCTGGGCGCCCGGCCGCGCCGCCTCCTGACGGTGAGCGACTTCGTCGACAATAAGGTGCCCGTGCAGGATTTCACGCCGCGCCAGAGCCTGGTGCAGGACGAGGTGATACTCGAGATCAGGAACCTGCATAAGACCTACGTGCAGAAGAAAGGCCTCTTCTCGCCGCCCGACCTGTTCCACGCCGTGAATAACGTCGATCTCAAGGTGAAGCGCGGCATGCGGCTCGGCATCGTCGGTGAATCGGGCTGCGGCAAGACCACGCTCGCCCGCAGCGTGATTCGCCTGATCGAACCGACCTCCGGAACCATCCTCTTCGATGGCCAGGACATCACGCACCTGAAGGATCAGGACCTGATGCCGGTCCGTCGGCGCATTCAGTACATCTTCCAGAATCCCTATGCGGCCCTGAATCCGCGCATGACGATAGGCGAGATACTCACGGAGCCGCTGATCATCCACGGGATCGGCGGCAGCAAACAGGAACGCTGGAACGCGGCGGAGGCCCAGATCGAATCGGTGGGTTTGAGCGCGGCTATGCTGCAGCGGTATCCGCACGAGTTCTCGGGCGGGCAACGCCAGCGGATCTGCATCGCCCGGGCGCTGATGCTGGATCCGGAGCTGCTCGTCTGCGACGAATGCGTGTCGGCGCTCGACGTCTCCGTGCAGGCGCAGATCCTGAACCTGCTGCAGGACATCCAGGATAAACGCCGCATCACCTTCCTCTTCATCTCGCATGATCTGTCGGTCGTGAAGTATTTCTCGGAGGAGGTCTGCGTGATGAGCAAAGGCGAGATCGTCGAACGCGGCGACGCCGATGAAGTCTACGCGCATCCCAAACACAGCTTCACGCAGCGCCTGCTCAACGCGATCCCGAAGGGTTTGCCGACCGGAGCCCTGGCGCCGGCCTGAGAGTTCTATCGCCGTCGAGGCCGCTCCGCGGCCAGCGACGGTCGCCCTCAATTCAACGCCGTCTCCGGCAGGGTCTTACGCAGGTTTTCCAGCTCTTTGTGCGTGATGGTGTATTGCTTGCCGCAGAATTCGCAGCCTATGGTCGCATCCTCCTGGCTCGCGATCATGTCGTCGAGCGTCGTCGGCCCGAGCAGGAGCAGGGAGCGCTCCACGCGATCGCGGCTGCAACCGCACTTGTAGTGGAAGGGATGCGGATGCTCGATCTCCTTGAACTCGAAGTTCAGGAGATAGGTATCGATGAGCTCCTCGGCAGTCGCGCCCTGCTGGATGCGATCCGCAAGGCTGCCGTTCATCTGCGAGAGGGCTTCGAGCTTACGAACCGTTTCGTCGGTATAACCCGGCATCAGCTCCAGGATATAGCCGCCGGCGACCTCCACCCGTTCTTCGATCGGGATGGCCGCCAGGGCCACGATCGAAGGGATCTGCTGCGATTGCCCGAGATAATAGGCGATATCATCGCCGATCTCGCCGCTCACGATCTCCACGGTGCCCACCTGCGCCTCGCGCCCGCCCGGCTGCGCGAGGGCGACTTCGAGACCGCCCGCACCGAGCCCGGCCCCGACCTTGATCACGCCGGGAGGCAGTTCCGCGCCGCGATTCTCGCAGTAGGCCCGCGCGGTGCCGTCATACGAAGCGGCGGCGAAAATCGTTTTCACGGGGCCGTTGCCCTGGAAATTCAAACTCAGGCCGAGGCCGTGCTTCAGCTGGCTCGCCATCAGGATCGCTGCGGTCAGCGCCCGGCTCGTCAAGACTTTCGCCAAGGGGGAAGCTTCCAGATGCGCGAAGGCTTCATTCGCCAAATCTGTCGATACGACAGAAGATATGCGTATCGTCCCGTCTTTGGAGAGATATTTTTTAACAACGGCCATATGTCCCCCTTGGAAAAAACGTTCTTTCCTCGTTATAACAGCCGACTCCCGCAATAGCCAGGGACCTTTCCCGGCCGTAAGATTCGTTTGCCGACCTCCCAATTTTTCAGCTCTAACCCCTGATAAATACATCAAAAATATGCTAAACCTACGCCGCCCTATGCCGATACGCTTGATGAGTATCAGGGAGAGCAAGAGATGAACACCTTCGATATGCCCGAATTTACCAAGTCCGCTTTTGCTATGGGACTCGGCATGTGCGCCTTCGTCGGACTCGTCGCGTGGCGGACTCAAGGCAACCTCGCCGCCATCTGCATGTCGGGCGGCCTTCCGCTCGGGGTCTTTTCGCTCTGGGCGGTGCACGTGATCCGCATGCGCTTCTTCGTGCAGCTTAAGAACGTGCCGAGGGCGCGGCGCGGCAAGGCCTCGAGCTTCGGCCTCGACGGCCATTCACGTCACGCTCTGCATGCGATGCAGTCTTATGCGCGCCCGACCCTCACATCACGCGCCCGCGCGGTGGCCGAGCTCAATAAAGAACGCCTCCTGAGCGGTCGTCAGGAGGCGTCTGTCAGCGAAGAAAAGAATCAGTGGTATCAGGGATAATAAACGCCGCCCGTGCGTTCGCTCTTCTGGTCCGCTGATTGCCCGCCCCACACGATCGCGCTGCTTCCCGTCCAGACGATCGAAGAGCTGCTGCGGCCTTCGGGCGTTTGGCTGCTCGAGAGGATTCTCCACTTCTGCGTATCGGGATTGAAGGCGTAGACTTCGCCGAAATACGTTTTCAGGCGATTCGAACGGCCACCGACCACCAGCACTTCCTCACCGTTCCAAACCGCCTTGTGGCCGACGCGTTCCACCATCAGTTCACTGGTATAATTGGTCCAGCTCTGGGTCGCGGGATCGTACTGTCCGCCGGTCGATTTCAAATCGGTGCGGCTCGAGACGCCGCCGCCGCTGATGACGATGAGCTTGCTGCCGGTCCACACCGCCTGCTGGCCGGCGCGCGCGGCCGGAGCGTTGGTCGTGGTGATGGGCAGCCAGCTGTCGTCAGCGGGATTATAGACGCTGCCTTCGTTGGTGATCGCGCGGCTGGCGTCCGAGGAACCTTCGTAGCCGCCCCAGATGATCATCTGGCTGCCGGTCCACACCGCCGAGTGTCCGGCGATGCGCTGGGGCGCGTAAGGGCTCGTGGTGTTGATCGCCGAGAAAGCCTGCGTTTTAGGATCGAAGATCGCTCCCAGCGGTTTGCCGTTGCCGTCGACGCCGCCCCAGACGATAGCCTTGTCACCGGTCCAAACCAGGGTCTGGCGCGGATCGATATCCCAGGTCGAAGACTTGGGCGCCCAGAAGCTCGGAGCTTTCACGACCGTGATCGCGCCGTTCGCCGGATCGAAGAGAGCGCCGTCGTAAGTCCACTCGTCGCTGTTGCCGTTCCTATGGAAACCGCCCCAGATGAAGACCTGCGTTCCCGTCCAGATCGCTTGCGCATCATGGCGAGCGGCGAAGTTCTGCGGAACCGCGTAGCTCCTCCAGGCGTCGGTGCGGGGATCATAGCTCGATATGCTGTTCACGTCGGTGCCGGAATCATCCTTGGTCCCGCCGATGAGCACCATCTGCGAGCCGGTCCACACCGCAGCGTGTTTTTCCGTGCCGACGGGCGCATTGGTCAGGCTCACGGGAACCGCATCCATGTTGCCCGAGCGCCAGGCGTCGAGGATGCCGATCGCGACTTTATCCGCCGTGGTCTCGTCGCCGTTGAAGTGGTGAACCGATTCGTGGATCAGGATCTGCGCGGCCGCGAGGAAAGAAGGAGCGCTGTCGCGGCAGGTCGGATACGAGAACTGGATAGGGTTCGAAACGGGGAGATGCGGGACGTCGCCGGGCATCACCGTCCAAGCGCAGGTCGGCTCGGAGTCGGTCGTCCAGATATGCTCCGTCTGCAGGATGTCCGCCGCGAGGAATTTCTGATTCGTGATGATCCAATCGCGGACGACCTGATCCTGGATGTTGTTCAGGGAGTTCGGCTTGATGCGCAGCACGACGTTCGCCGCATAATCCCGCGCCCGCGCGAAGCCGATGCGCAGCGAATCGCCGCCGTTGCCGACGCCCCAGCGCCCCAGCTCCTTGCCCGGGGTGACCTGCGGCAGGGTCGGCAGGATCCCGACCAGGACGTTTTTATCGTCGATCCCTTCGATCGGCGTGGTGTTGGTGCTGCTGACGCCCGAGGCCGCCGACGGCAGAGCGGGAGCCGAGCTCGCCGGACCGTAATCGGCCGGGGCGGACAGCGCTCCGTTCTTCACGAGCGGGAGAGTTTTCTTGCTCGGGATCTGAGCGAAGGCGGCTCCTCCTACGAGGAGCGATGCGATTACTAGGGTCTTCATGTGGGTTCCTCCTCGGCAACTTTGAAAAATTGCATTGAGATGCAGTAAACAACTTCCTTTTTTTGATTCGCTTCCAGGCTCTCGCAGAACTTCTGCTGGAATTCCGTGATCTCCTCGAACGCCTTCGGCAGGTCGCCGCGCCTGAGCGCGAGTATCTGCGTGTTGAAGAGCCGCTCCTCCACCGCCTGCGTTTCCATGGCGACCAGGGCCTTCTCCAGCATCTGCCGGTGGAACTTCCTGATGCTGCTGGACGGGACTCCTCCCGAGACCCAGCCGTCGCCTTGCATTTCGACGAACCTGCCGTCCTCGATCTTCAGGAGGCCGACGCGGCAGAGCCTCTCGATCGCGAGCTCGATCTGTATGCCCTGCACTCCGAGCCGCCTCGCTATCCACTTGGCGTCATGCTTGAAGTCCTTGACCTTCATCAATTCAAGAATTCCGAAGTGGTACCAATCGGAAATGATCTTGAAGGAATCGAGCTGCAGGCTGTAGCGCTCGTCCCGCTGCTTCTCGAACTCGGCCTTGAACAGCCGGATCTTCGCGTCCTCGCGCTCCTTCACGCTGCGGGCGTGTTTGATCGAGACGAGGTCGCAGAAGTATTCCGCCTCCTCGTCGCCGAAGCCGAGTATCTTCGTGATGCTCTCGGCCGCTTGCCGCGACAGGCCCTGCTTCTTGTTGAGGACCTCGCTGAGGCGCGAGGGCGAGAGCTTCAGGTCCCGGGCGAACGCGCGGAGCGAATAACGCGGGTTGCTTTCGCAACGGTTCGTCAGCTCCTTTTGCAGTATCAGCCGGTAATCTGTGATCCGCTCATCCATCGTGTCTCCGCGTCCTCAACAACAGCAACGTTCTTCTAAGATGTTCTAAGATGCGCTCGGCCTCAGCTTTGTTCCGAGACGCACGGTTCGGCTGAAGGAGCTTGGCCGTTTTCAGGCCCCAAGGCTAAACCTTGATAATTCTTACCTTCTGTAAGAATTCCGGCTCCCCTTCAGCGTTTTTGCCGCGCGACACAAAATTAATGACTGCTAAGGTGTCGTGCTGCTTAGGCTTTTGGTTGCAAGAGGTGGACCGCCGATAGCAGTTCATAGGAAGGGGGCAAAAAAGCCCCCTCCGACCGGGAGAGAGAGGAGGCAACCATGAACGCTCTGAGGAAACCTCGGCGATTCACCGATCGCGAGTTCGAAGCCCTGGCGACGCAATGCGCGGGGAACGAACTCGAGGCCTTCGTCAGGCTCTCGACCTCGATGGTGCGGACCTTCGGCTTCTTGCAGGAACGCCTCAAAAGCAATTTCCCCAAGGCCTGCAAGAAATGCGGAAAAGCCTACCAGAGCTTCGAGGAGTTCTTCTACGATACCGACGCCATCAACCAGGGCACGGTCTGTTATCCTATGCTCGGCGCGGAATTCTACCTGCACAGGAACTGCCGCGCGCCCTGCGACAGCACGCTCGTCGTGGTCTTCAACGATAGGCGCGACGACACGGACCTGGGCGGGGAGAGGCGCGTGATCTTTCAAACCTGCATGGACAAGCTGCTGCCCGAGGTTCCCGAAATGCACGAGGACGAACTTCGCGAACGGCTCATGGACCTGCTCTCGCAGCGCATCCTCAAGGCTCGATGAGATTTGATCTTTAGCCTCGGACCCGCTAGGATGGGGGTTTGAGCCCTAGACCAGAGCGCTTCATGAGCCTTGACCAACATACGCTGAGCCTTTTAACGGCCAAAGACAATCTGTCCGAAGCCCGTTTGCACGCCGGGGCCGCCTATGTCCTGCAGGCCGAAGCCGAAGCCTATTCGCTCTGGAAGATCCCCCTTAACGAAACGCCCGCACGGATCAGCGGCGATCTCGCCCTGGGCAGCCGCCTGCCTTTCTCGGGCCAGCTTTATGCCTTGGACGCCGGAGTCGCCGTCCTCACGCGCGATCACAAAATCCATAAACTCGGGAGCGGCGAGGCCTGGGATCTGCCGGGTCCGAGCACCGATCTCGCGCCTCTGCCGGGCGATCGCCTGGCCTTCATCACCGAGGCGAACGGCGAGGACCGCCTTTGTTCGCTCGATACGCAGACGGGCAAGATAACGATTCTTTATGCGACGGCGAACCGCCTTCGCCATCTGAGTTGGCATCCGCTGCGGAACGAAGGCCTCGCCTTGGAATGGTCGCGCCGTGAATTGCCTTGGCACGCCGCGCGCCTCGTGCATCTCACCCGCGATGCGAACGGCGTTTGCAGCCGGGTTTCGCTTCATCCTCCCGGACTCGAGCAGGCGGCCTGCGGTGAGGCGACCTTCAGCCCCGACGGCCGGCTCGCGGCCGCGACTTTCCTCACCGGCTCGTTCTTTCAAGTGTGGCTCTACAAATTCCGCACGCGGAATTGGGTCCAGCTCAGCATGAACGAGCGGGAGCATAGTTTTCCGCTGCGCAGGAGCGGCAGGCGGACCCTGGTGTTCCTCGATTCCCAGCGCGTGGTGTCAGCCGCGAGTCACAAAGCCTTCTGGCGGCTCGAGGAATACGACGCCTATGGCCATCTCCGGCTTCATCCTTCTAAATTCACGCATATGGCCGGCCTCGCCGCCGATCAGGACGAACTCCTCGTGCTCGGTTCCGGCCTCGAGCGGCCTTTGCAGCTCGCGCGTTTCCAAGCGGCTGCGCATGCGTGGGATTTTCTGGGCCCGCGCGTCCCGGCGACGATCATCGCGGAGCCTCTCACCTGGGCGAGCGCGGATGGGGCCACCGTCCACGGTCTTCTTTATCGCGATAGGAACGCGAAGGGCCCTCTGCCTCTGATACTGCCCATCCACGGGGGCCCCGGGGACGCCGTGCACGCGACCTGGCCTTCCAAGGCGCTGGCCTTCACCGAACGCGGTTACGCTGTACTCTATGTGAACTTTCGCGGCAGCTTCGGTTACGGCGATTCCTATCATCAGGCGCTCGCCGGGCATTGGGGCCACAGGGAGCTCGCCGATTGCGTCTCGGGCGTGCGGAGCCTCGTGGATTCCGGGGCCGTGGCGCGCGACAAGGTGGGGCTCTGGGGCGGCGGCAGCGCTTCCTACTCCGTGCTTTGGGGGCTCTTGCTCTATCCCGAGATCTTCCACGCCGGCGTCGTGGTCTTTCCCATACTCGATCTCCCGCACCATCTCGAGACCTGCGCGGAAGCCGAGCGCCTCGAGCTGCAATGGGCCCTCGGCCCGGAGGCCGACCTCGGCGACCGGTCGCCGCTGGCAGCTATCTCGCGTTTGAAGCGGCCTCTCGGGCTTTTCACCGGCAGCCTCGACCGGCAATGCCGCGAGAGCGATAGGCTGGCCGTGGCCGAAGCTCTCAAGATCCATGGAACGCCTTACTGGCAAACGGTTTACGAGGGCGAGGGCCGCACCTTCAAAAGTCCTAAAGTGTATAGCGATTACTACAGCCAGGTAGCTGGTTTTTTCGATCGTTTTCTCAAGTTCCGCCAGCTTGTCAAATAACGAAGTCTCCCGCATAATTAACGGATATTTTCCTAGATTGAATGCGAGGATAAAGGCTTATGGCGAAGTCCAAGGTCCCCACCTTCCTGCTTGCGGCCGCGCTCCTCTCGGGTTGTCGCACGAGCAGCTTTAAATGGGTCGACAATCCAGCTCCTACCGCCCAGACAACCCCGACCGCAACGCCTGACGAACCGAAGGAAATCGTTCCGGACACCTCGCCGGCGACCCCGATAGTCTCGTCGTCGACCGCGCTTCCCACGCCGGTCAAGGGCCCCGTGACGCCTCCGGTCGTGAAGGACGGCAAGGTTACCGAGACCTTCGTGCAAAAGGGCAAATCCGGTTTGGTCGACATCCTGATCGTCATCGATGATTCAGGAACGATGGTGGAGGAGCAGACGAACCTTTCCACCAAATTGAGCGACCTGCTCGCCTCGATCTCCGATACCGATTGGCAGATCGGCGTGATAACGACGACCGTGGCGGTCGAGAATGATTTCGACGTCTGCCGCCTCACCCTCATCAAACCCACCGACGCCAATTACCAGGAGAAATTCCGGCAGGCGGTCACGCCCGGGACGAACGGCAGCAATAACGAGGAAGGCATCCGGCAAGCGGTCAACGGCCTCCGCTGCGATCGCACGCCCTGGGTCCGGCCGAACGCCTCCGTCGCGGTCCTGATCGTGAGCGATGAGGACAACTGCAGCTCGAGAGGCAAGGACTGCTTCAAACAACCGTCGTCGACGGAGCAGTACCTGATCCATTACGTGGAAAACGATATGCAGAGGATCGTCGGCGTAAACGCTGGTTTCTACGGCATATTCTCGCCGGTGAACGCGCCTTGCGCGACCGCCGAGAACATCGGTTACGAGTACCAGGCCCTGGTCGAGTACAACGCCAACGGGCAGACGAATTACGGCAACATCTGCGATGCGAGCTATAAATCGACCCTCAACCTGATTTCCTCCCACATCGCCCGCCTGCTCATCAACCAGTTCCCCCTCTCGAAGCGGCCCGTCGCCGGGACCCTGACGGTGAACGGGAAAAAAGCCTCCGGTGAGGCGATCACCGACTCCGATTACCAAGTCTCCGGCAGCATCCTGAACTTCGCGAAGGGAGATGAGCCGGCCTTGAATTCGACCTTTACCGTAACCTACGAAGCGGTTTCCAACTAGCCACCTCTCACGAGATAGGATCCTTATGACAACGCCGCGTTTAAAACGATTCATGGTATCTCTCGGGCTCCTCAGCCTCATCGCCTGCGCGCATTATGATGTGAAGCGTCCGCTCTACCACAACGGCAACCACGGCCCGAACGTGGACAATGCTCCCATCGTGCTCGATCCCTCCATTCCCTCGACCTCGCAATCATCGACTCCGATCGCCGTGACGCCGGACCAGACGTCGATTCCTGCGACGTCCGGAACTTCGGATTCCGCCCCATCGACCACGGATTCGACCACGACGCCTGCGACTACTGCGCCTTCGACCACGACGCCTTCAACCAGCACAGGCTCGACGACGACTCCGACGACCGCTCCAAGCACTTCGAGCGGTTCGACGACGACCGGTTCGACCAGCACCACGCCTTCGACCAGCACAGGCTCGACGACGACTCCCAGCAACACGGGCAACAAAACCCCTCCTTCGGCTCCGGTCCACGTGCAGACCTACGATGAGGCGATCGCGGCCGTGAACGCCTTGAAAGCCAAAGACAATAACCTGCAGAAGTATCAGCTCGGCACCGGCTACGACGTCCTCACGGGCTCCCGTTCGGCGATCTGCATGGATCCGAACACGCTCGGCACGACCGTGACCGCTCGCAACGAAACGGCCGATACCTACAACATCGCGCACTCCTACAGCGACCTCTACAGCAAACTCGAGACGGAGTTCGGCGCGGACATCGGCGGCATCTACCAGATCTTCACCGGCTCGCTCTCGGTGAAGACCAAGATCATGCAAGAGACGCACGTGACCACCGACGACGTCGTGATCATCGCCGGCTTCACTTATGTGAAGGATCGCGTCTCGGTCGGCAACACCGGCGCTGACTACGCGGAATACTTCCGCTCCCTCAGCCAGAAGAACCGCACCCTCTTCCGTAAATACTGCGGCGACCGCTTCACCAAGGACGTGAGCACCGGCGCGATGATGTATATGGTCTTCACGGCGAAGAAACTCGACTCGACCCAGCACGACCAGTCGTCGGTCGACGCCGCGATCAAGATCGGCCTCGCGGGCATCCTGAACTTCGGCGCGAGCACCTCGATCTCGAAAGAGCAGAAGGCCATCCTCAATAGCTACAGCTTCTCGACCAAGTGCTACAGCACGGGGACTTCGATCGACGTCTGCGGCGGCTTCTCCTCGACCACCGCGTTCGACATCAACACCGACACGAGCTCTATCCAAAAGAAGATCGCCGATTCCCACCAGAAGATGCTGGATGAGGTTCGCGCGGGCAACAACCTGACCGTGATCAAGGAAACCCTCCTCGATTACGATGTGCCGGTCTCGGCCTGCACCCTCGACGGCAACTCGCCCTGCCCGTCGCGCTGGAGCTATTTCGTCGACTATCGCGACCGTCTCTCCAAACTCAAGACGATGAGCGTCCAACGCGAGGAATCGGACGACGTCTGCTCGAAGATCTCCTATATGCCCCACCGCTGCACGCGCGTCGCGGAGCTCTTCGATAACGCGATCAACGCTTGCCGCGGCTTCGACTCGAGCTGCGATATCCCGAACGACAACGAATACCGCACGATCCTGAGCGCCGAGAATCCGGGCTGGGTCGAGATGTGGGACAACTCGCAGTACGGCGGCTCCTACTGGAGCATCGATTTCCGCAACTTCCTCGCCGGCAGCCCTTATGCCCCTTATAACCTCTATGTATTCAAGAACATAGGCATCGGCAAAGCGAACGACAAGATCACCTCGTTCAAGACGCACCTGGCGAACAACTGGACCATCAAGTGGTACCATGACACCGATCCCAAGAATCCCGGCAAGCATTACGACGTCACGGGTTCGCAGGACGTCGGCAACGTCGGCAAGGATAACAACGACAAGTTCTCGTCCTTCCTTCTCCTGCCTCCCGGCGACCTCTGAGCCGCGACGATAAAAAAAAGAAAGCTGGGCCTCGGACGGCCCAGCTTTTTTTTCGTGCGTTTTCGCCTTGCGTATTAAAGATTCTCTTTGATCCAGCCCAGCACATCGTCGTGATGCGTCTTGGTATTCACCTTGGGCATCACGTGTTTGACCTTGCCGTCCTTGCCGATGATGTAGGTGCTGCGGACGATGCCCATATACTCGCGCCCGTAGTTCTTCTTTAAGCCCCAGACGCCGTAGGCCTCGGCTGCTTCATGATCCGGGTCCGCGAGCAGGTCGAAGTTCAGCTTCTCCTTCTCGCGGAACTTGTCGAGGGCGCTCACCTTATCGGGGCTCACGCCCAGGACCACGGTGTCGGCGCTCGTGAACCTGCGTTTGGCATCGCGTATGCCGCAGGCCTGCGTCGTGCAGCCCGGCGTCATCGCCTTGGGATAGAAGTAGAGGACGACGTTCTTCTCGCCCTTAAAATCCTTGAGGCTCACGAGCTCGCCGTCCTGATTCTCCAGGGAGAAGGCCGGGGCCTTGTCGCCGACTTCCAGCATCGCCATCGTTCAACCTCCCGCCACGCTCATGCCCGCGAAACGAATCTCGGGGCTGAAGAAGCTCCGGCCCGAGGACGCTTCGAGTTTATCGCCTATCGCCTGGATGCCCTGCAGGAGGTCGTAGAAGTTCGCCGACAGGGTCACGTCCTTCACCATCTGCGCCTCCTGGCCGTCCCTATAGAGAATGCCTTCCGCGGCGAGGGAGAAGTGCCCCGACACGGCGTTCGTTCCCGAATGCAGGCCCTTCAGGGAGATCACTTTCAGCACCTGGCCCGCATAGAGGTCCTTCCGGGTCGCTGCCCCCGTCCCGAGGACGAGTTGGGTCGGCGAAGTCCCGAGCGAGCCCTTCGCGCCGCGAGCCGCGTGCGCCGTGCTCTTCTGCTTGAAGAAACGCGCCGTCGCCGAGTTATGGAAGAAGCTCTTCAGCACGCCCTGGTCGATGACGGTCAGGTCTTCGCGCGGCAGGCCTTCGTCATCGAAAGCCGAATACGAGAATCCGTCGGGATATTGCGGGCAGTCGCGCATCGTGAGGCCGGAGACCGCGATCTTCTGCAGGAACTTGTCGCGATAATAGGCTATCCCCTCTTTCGCGGCCTTGGCCGAGAACGCGCCGAGATGCGTGCCGAGCAGGCTTTCCCATTCATCCGTGGAGAAGATCACATCGTAACGCCCGGTAGGCACCGGCCGCGCGCCGAGCAGGCGCAAAGCCACCGAGCTCGCCTCGTCCACGCAGCTCGCGAGGTCGAGCTCATCGAAGCTCCGGCCGATCGAGGACGAGGTGTACATCGCCTGGCTCTGGTTATCGCCCGCCAGGGCCGAGGTATAGGCGCTGTACGAGCGGTCTTTCTGATAACAGAAGGTGCCGAGGTGGTTCGCGTAGAAGCTCTCGCCCTCCCCGTCCGCATAACCGCTGTAAGGCGCGTTATGGATCCGCTTGTCGCGCGCGAGCACGTCCTGCTCGAGGCGGATGGCCATCGCGATCTTCTGGTCGAGCGGGACGTTCTCCTGCCGCCTCACGCGCTCCGGCAGCACGATGATGTCCGCGGCGTTCTTCTGCGTGATGCTCTGATAAGGATCGGCGCTCGAATAGACGGCCGTGGCCTTCGCCTGATCGACCATCATCTTCAGCGATTGCGGCTCGATCGATTCCGAGGCGGAGATGCCGATCCTCTGGTCCTGGATCACGCGGATGCCGACGACCTGCGTGCTCGTCACCTTCGATTTATCGATCTTCCCGCCCTGGGCCTGCAGCGAGAGGGACTGGCCCCTGTTGAAGATCACGTCGCATTCCTGGATCCCGGCCTTCTTCGCGAGATCGATGATTTGAAAGCAGAGATCCTTACCGTTTTGCCATTCCATTAGGCTTCCCCTCCCACGAGAATCTCGTCGACCTTGATCGACGGCTGGCCGACGGTGACGTTGATCGAACCGCTCACCGAACCGCACATGCCGGGCGACAGCTCGAGGTTGCTGCCGACCATCGAGATGCTTTTCAGAACCTGCGGCCCCGAACCGATCAGGGTCGCGCCCCGCACGGGCTTACCGATCTTGCCGTCCTTGATGATATAGGCTTCCTCGACGGCGAAGTTGAAGTCGCCCGTGCCCGGCGTAACGCTGCCGCCGCCCATGACCTTCGCGTAGAGGCCGTAGGGCACGGAAGCGATCATATCGTCCATGCTGTCCTGCCCCGCATCGATATAGGTGTTCCGCATGCGGGAAGCCGGAGCGAACTTATAGGATTGGCGACGTCCCGAGCCCGTGCGCGCGTAGCCGGTCTTCATCGAACCGAGCCGATCGACGAGGAAGGACGCGAGCCGGCCGTCTTTGATCAGCTGCGTCTTCTGCGTTTCCATGCCTTCGTCGTCCACCGGCAGGGAGCCCCAGAGGCCGGGGATCGTGCCGTCGTCGATCGCGTTCACCACGGGGCTCGCGATCATCTCGCCCATCTTATCGTGGAAGACCGAGGCCTTCTTCTCTACCGAGGTGGTTTCCAGCAGATGGCCGCAGGCCTCGTGGAAGATGACGCCGCCGAAGCCGTTGTCGATGACCACCGGCATTTTCCCGGCCGGGCAGGCGTCGGCATTCAGCACGGTCAGCGCGCGGCGCGCGAGCTCCGCGGCGAGCTGCTCCGGATTCAGGGTCTTCGTGAATTCCCAGCCCTGGCTTCCGCCCGGGCCGGAGAAGGCGCGAGCCTGCTTGGCCCCATCGGATGTGATGAGCGTGGTCGGGATGCGAATCGCATGTCGCTGGTCTTCGATCGCGAGGCCCTCGGAATCGAAGACTTGAATCTCTTGCCACTTCTGCATGCTCAGGATATCGACCTGCGTGACCTTCTGGTATTTGCGCGCGGCCTGGTCCACGCTGCGGAGGAAGGCTATCTTCTCTTCGTAAGGGCTCGCCTGGTCCAGGCCCCGCTTCACCTGCACCTGCAGAGGCACGGGACGCTTGGCCAACGCCTGCGCACGGACCGACGGCCCCGTCTTGTCCATCGCGCAGATCAGCTGGAGGATGCGCAGGAGTTCGTTCTTCTCGGCGATGTTCGTATAGCCGTAGACCGATTTCTTGCCGAAGATAGCGCGGATGCCTATCCCGAAGTCGGTGCCGGTCTTGATGTCCTTGACTTCGCTATCCCTGAGGGTAATCGCTTCGTAGACGGTGCGTTCGACGAAAATATCGACAAAACTAGCCCCGAGTTCACAACCGGCGTTGATGACATCGGCCGCTATGCGTGGATCAAGCATGGTCTTTCTGGCTCCTCTAGTTACGACCCAGTTTGCCCTTTTCATACTAAAGAAAAAGAGCCTCGCCGTGAAGGCAAAGGCTCTGCGACTTTAGATTTTTCGTGTAAGCTTGAGAGTTATTTCGCAGGCGCTGCGTAGTCAGAAACGATATTCCCGCTCGCATCGATGCCGATCACGTTGCCCGACGCTTTGAGCGCATCGCTGTCGAGCCACATCGCGAGCTGGCCGCTCACCGCCGGATCGAAGCTGAGGTCGGCCTTCTTCCAGACGAAGTCCTTGCCCGCTTCGGGCGGCATCAGTAGATAGAGGCCCGAAGCCGACCTGAACCAATAACCGCCGTTTTCCAGGCGGCCCGCTTGGAGGTCGCCCTTGAGGTCGAAGCTCAGCTTGGCGAGCTCGATCGAGTTGAGGTAAGGCTTGCCGTCCTTGATGGCGAGGATCGCGACGAAGGTATCGAGCGAAACGATGAGTTCATCCTTCGCGGCGTAGAGCACCTTCAGCTTCTTCGTGTCGCCGGGCAGGAGGCTGGTCGCGAACTGCTCGACCGGAACCGTCTTGGAGTCGGCGGCGGTCGCGGCGTCCACAGCCTTGCGGCGGTAGAGCGAGTCGGCCGACACGAGCCAGAACTCGTTATCGGGCAGCGAATAGAGAGTGGAGCCGGTGGGCACGACGACCTGCGGTTCCAGGGCCTTCACGTCGGCGAGGGCGTCGCCCGCGTGATAGACCATCGAGGCCTTGCCGGTGTGCAGGACGAAGTCCGTGGCGCTGATCTTGTTGATGAGGGAGAAGGCCGCGCCTGCCCCTGCGCTGCTCGCGAGTTTGATCGCGGGGAAGCTGAGCGATTGCAGCTCATTGCTGGCCGCGGATTTCGAGGTATCCGCCTGCGCGTCGCCGTTGCCCGTCTTCTGTTGCGACGCTGCCGCCGCCGCCGCGATGTTCGCCGCCGCGAGCCCTGATTTGGATTGTCTCTTATCAAGAGTCTGCTCACCGGAAGAACAGGCTGCCGAACCTAGAATGCTCAATACGAGCGCGGCATTCATTATCCCTAAGCTTTTCACGAATCACCCCTCTGATACATAACCGGATTATTTAACCTAGTGCATTTATCGGAAAAAAATCCTCAAACTTGATTTATTTTATAACCCCTCGCGATTTATAGAGAAAATCCCCCTAAAATCGAGTTTTCAACCGCCCCGCGAATCGCTTAAAATGGAGGGAGCCATCCGTTCCCGATTCGATAAGCGCGTGAGATTTCGATTGAAACCTCAAGTCCGGATGCTTCTGCCTAAAGTTCAAGAAATTATCAGAATATACCGATAAACAGTAAGAATCCCCGTGGAAGGAGGATCTCGCGTGACCACATCTTTCGGCCGCCTATGCAGCGCGTGGCTTTTAGCCAACGCCCTCTCCTTCCCTCTGATCGCGGCGGATCAGATCCCCGAGCCGTCGAAAGTCGAGCCGGCGAAGGCGGAGGCGCCCAAAGCCGAAGCTCCCAAGGCGGACGCGGCGAAGGCCGAAGCCCCGCCGGCGGAAGCCGCAAAAGCCGAAGCCCCCAAGACCGAAACCGCGCAGGCCGAGGCCCCGAAGACCAAGGCCGCCGAACCTTATGAGCTCATGCTCAAAAAAGCCCTGCGCACCGTGAAGGACGAGCAGGCCGAGAAACTGCGCAATACGCTCGCGGGCCTGACCGAGCAGGTGCAGGGCGAGCTCGAGCCGGCGAAGCGCCTGCAGGCGGCGATCATGCTCTCCGCCCATTATTGGGATTCCAACTACCGCCTGTCGCGTTATTACCTCGGCATCGCCGAGGCGCTCAAGGATCCGACCCGCCCTGAGATGGCCCGGTACGGCGCCGAGATCGAGCATATGAAGATAAGGTTCCGCCATGCGGCCCTGCTCGACGCCGAGACCAAAAAAGAGATCGAGACCGAACTCGCGAAGAATCCCGAGGAGCCGATCCGCCACTCGCTGGTGGAGATGCTGCTCGATACCGACCAGGCCCTGGAGAAGGACGACGACTTCCTCGCCGTCTATAAACGCTATTATTCGCCTTATCCGCGCACCGCGCGCAAGGACCGCTTCCTGAAGAAGGCGGCGATGATCTACTCAGCGCAGCACGACGAGGAGAAGACGAACAGGACGCTCGAGTCCCTGCTCGATCAATATCCCATCTCCGAAGAGGCGAACTGGTCCCTCGACGAGCTGATCGGCAAAGCCAAGGAGAAGAGATACGCCTTCACCTACGCGCTGCTCAGGAAGGTCTATCGCAACTCCTCGCATGACAAGGCCCAGCAGGAGAAGATCCTGGCCCTGCTC
>JASLCY010000524.1 GCA_030151925.1 Oligoflexus sp. | reverse complement strand
CGGCAAAGTCGACTGGACGCTCGCCATCATCGATAAGGTCGCGCCCCACGCGGCGGCGATCAAGATCAACCGCAACTACTACAAAGATATCTCGCGCGCCGATATGCTGCGTATCACGGTGCGGGCGCAGCTCCACGGCCTGCTGACGATCGATGACACCAAACTCGCCGATATCGGTGATACCAACGACGCCGCGATGTATCATGCGGCGGCCGAAGGTTACGATGCGCTGACCTACGCGCCCTTCCCCGGCAACGCCCTGCAGGCCGCGCAGCAGGCGGCGTCTCACAAGCTGGGCCTGATCATGCTGGTGCTGATGTCGAATCCCGAATACGGCACCATGAAGAACATTCAGGTCGATGGTCAGTCCTTCTATCGTTATCTCGCCCAGCAGGCCGTCCAGGGCGATATGGATGGCGTCGTCATCGGTGCGCCAAGTCCTTCCAATCACATCACCGAAGCCGAGCTCGACGAACTCGCCGGCCTGCTCAAGGACCAGGTCGTCCTTGTGCCGGGCATAGGCGCGCAAGGGGGTGAAATAGGCCCTGTCCTACGAAGATTCGGTCGTCGTACTCTGGTTAATGTCGGCCGAGCCATTATCTATGCGGACGATCCAGCGGCCGCGGCGAAGGCGGTACGCGACCAACTGCAAGCGGAACTCGCTCAGTTCTGACTTGCGGAAATCCCTGTCTTTTTCCATTCTAGGGTGGCGAGAAATCGCCATTCTAGGAGAGTCCCATGACCCGCACGATCGATAAATTGCCCTCTCATTTGCGTCCCTACTGCAGTGAGCAGCCTTATGAAAAATATACGGCGCGGGATCAAGCGGCTTGGCGATACATCATGCGGCGCTCGCATGAGTTCTTCAAAGACCACGCGGTGGCTTCCTATCAAAGCGGTTTCGTTCGCAGCGGCCTGACGGTCGATCGCATCCCGCGCATCGACGATATCGATGCCGCCTTGCAAAAGGTCGGCTGGGGCGCGGTGCCGGTCGTCGGCTTCATCGCGCCCTGGGCCTTCATCGAATTCCAGGCGCGCAAGATCCTGCCGATCGCCTGCGACATGCGCACGGTCGATCACATCGCCTATACGCCCGCGCCCGATATCGTGCATGAGGCGGCCGGCCACGCGCCCATCATTCCGGACAAGGAGTACAGCGATTACCTCGCCTACTACGCCTCGCTCGGGACCAAGGCGCTCTATTCCAAAGAAGACCTGATGATCTACGAAGCGGTGCGCTACCTCTCGGACATCAAGGAAAAACCGGAGAGCACGCCCGAGATCATCGCGGCGGCCGAGAAGCGCCTGAAGGAAGTGCAGAAGAGCTTCACCTTCGTCTCCGAGCAGAGCCTCGTCGCCCGCATGAGCTGGTGGACGGCCGAATACGGCTTGATGGGGACGGTCGAGAACCCGAAGATCTACGGCGCGGGCCTCCTTTCCTCGGTCGGCGAATCGAAGCACGCGATGACGAGCCAGGTGAAGAAGATCCCCTTCAGCATCGATTGCATCAACTACTCCTACAACATCACCGAACCGCAGCCCCAGCTCTTCGTGGCGCGCGACAACCATCATCTCGCCGAGGTCCTCCACGAGCTCGCCGCGCGGCTCTCATATCGCATCGGCGGCGTTTCCTCGCTGCAAAAAGCCTTGGAAAGCCGCGCGATCGTCACGACCGTGACGGAGACCGGCTCGAGCGTCTCGGGCGTGCTCGCGGCTTATGAAGCGACCGGCGAGCGCGTCGACTTCGTGAAGTTCTCGGGCCCGGTGCAGATCTGTTACGAAGGCAAGCAGCTTTCGGGCCACGGCCTCGAACGTCATGGAGAAGGTTTCAGTTCGCCTCTCGGACGTCTGGCGGCTCAACCGGATCGCGCTCTCGCCGCCATGGATGAAGGCGCCCTGCGTGAGCTCGGCATCGTCCAAGGCCAGCCGGCCCATCTCAAATACGCCTCCGGATTCGAAGTGAAGGGCACTCTGGTGAGCGCGCTGCGGAAGGACGGCAAGCTCTTGATTTTGACTTTCAGGGATTGCCGCGTGAGCAGAGGGGATAAGACCTACTTTGATCCGAGCTGGGGCGAGTTTGATCTCCTGGTCTGCGAATCGGTGCCTTCGGTCTACGGCGGCCCCGCGGATCGTGAGCCCTTCGGCGAACATGAGTTGAACGAGCCGGAGACCACGCCGGCGCGCGAAGCGCCCTACTCCAAATTCGAGCTCGCGTGTTTCGAGCGTTACCGGCAGCTCCGCGATCTGCGCAGCGACCTGGCGAAGCATCCGGGGCAGAAGGCGGCGATCGATGCTCTGAACGGACTGGCGGAAGAGACTCTCGCCAAGTCTCCCGACGAGTGGCTGCTCCTCATGGAGATCTATGAGCTCGGCCGCGAGCAGAAGCAGGAAGGATCTTGGATGACCAGGCTCAAGTCCTCGCTGGAGTCGAAGAAACAAGCGAAGGATCCCGACGTCGCCGAACTGGTGACCGAAGGGCTCCACCTCATCCACTGATAAGGCGGAGCGCTATCGCACTTTTTAGTCGATGACGCCGGAGCCGAGGCAAACGTTATCGCGGTAGAGCACCGCGTATTGTCCTGGAGCGATGCCGCCGTCCGGAGTTTCGAGCTGAATGCCCATCCGGCCTTCGCCCCTGTCCTCGAGATAGCAGTCGGTCGTGCGAACGCCGTGGCGGATCTTCACCTGGAAAGGTCTGCTCCAATCCTGCGGGCGCTTGAGCCAGTGCATGGAACTCACCGTGAAGCCGAGCTGCGGACGCTCGAGGCGCGCTTCATCCGATGAGACGAAGACGATATTCCGCGCCGCATCCTTTTTCACGACGAACCAGGGACCACCCGAAAGGCCGAGGCCTTTGCGCTGCCCTATCGTGTGGAACCAGAAGCCCTGGTGTTTGCCGAGGGCCTTGCCGGTCTCCAGCTGGATGATGTCGCCTTCCCGTTCCCCGAGATGCGCTTTCACGAATTCCGAGAACTTCAGTTTGCCGAGGAAGCAGATCCCCTGGCTGTCGGGACGCGTTTGGGTCGGCAAATCATAGGCTTTCGCCAGCGCGCGGACTTCCGCCTTCGGCAGGTGGCCGATAGGGAACAGCGCGCGATCGAGCTGCTTCTGCGAGAGGCGCGAGAGGAAATAGGTCTGGTCTTTGATCGGGTCGTTGCCCTTCAGGAGATGGTTCTGGCCGTCGCGCTCCACGACCTGCGCGTAGTGCCCCGAGGCGATGTGGGTATAGCTCTCGTCGATCAGGTCGGCGAA
>JASLCY010000494.1 GCA_030151925.1 Oligoflexus sp. | reverse complement strand
GTCGCCGACGGTTCGCCGCCGCAGGCCGCGGCCTTGACCCAGACCGATCTCGGCCACGCCCGGCAGCTCTTCGAGACCATAGGGCGGATCGAAGGCAAGCCGGTCAGCGGTTATGAGAAATGGCTGCCGAAGGAGGATATCATCACCGTCCCCGAGACGGTCGGCATCGAGGATTTCCGCGAGCTGGTCGAGTCCTATCTCAAAGTCCGCGGCCTCGTGATGCTGAAGCGCGGCAATCAACTGATCGTCTCGGATATGAAGGATTACTTCGCGCTGTGGTCGCACGACGTCGCGGCCGCGGAGAAAAAAGCGAAGGAGCTCGGCAAACCGCTCCTCATCAAGGTCGAGGCGAGCTGGTGCGGGCCCTGCCATCTCCAGGACCGCGCGTTCTACAGCGAAGAGATCCTGTTCAAGGAGCTGGAGAAATTCGTGATCGTCAAGCTCGACGTGACGACGATCACCGACGGTTCCATCGCGGGGCGCGAACCGACGGCGGAGGAGAAGGCGACGAGCGTCTTCCTCGATCAGCATAAGCTCAACGGGCGCCTGAGCCTGCCGACGCTGGTGATCATCAATGCCAAGCATCGCGAGACCGTGATCAACAGCTATTACCGCAATCCCGAGCGCGTACGGAGCGACCTCGAAGCCGCGCTTCTCTGAGCGCCTATCCCGCGCTTCGAACCCGCCCATAAAAAACGGGCCGCAAACACGCAGCCCGTTCTTTGTCATCGCACCAACAATATAGTATTAGCGGTTACGTTGCGAAGGCGATCCCGAAGAGAGGTCGTCTTTCGATCCGATATTGTTGGAACCCGTGCGATTAGCGCCTTTTTGTGATCCCATCGAATCGTTTTTGTTGGTATCTACTTTTTTCGATTGTTGTGAGCTTTGTGTACCGCTTGCATTTTTGTCTGATTGATTTTGCATAATAATACTCCTTGTTGGTCGCCGGCTTGAACCGGCCTATTCACATCGAACACAAAGCTACTCTTTCACGTTTCGTGCCGTTCTCCTATCCGGAGAAAAGCCCATTCTTACCGCTTTTGCCAAACTCGCCGTTGTGAATTCACGACGGTAAGCTGTAGGAAATCGCACCTACCTTGGAGGGGAGCGTAAACAGTCACAACGAAAGGAGAAAATGATAACCGGCTTGGGATAGGGAGATAAGGAAGAGGTGAAAAACGCATCCTGTTCCGCAGAGCGGAGGACAGGATGCGGACGCGAACGAGTTTACGCGTTTTTAGGGAGCGTGGAGATATCGAGCACGAAGCGGTATTTCACGTCGCCTTTCAGCATGCGCCCGTAGGCTTCGTTGATCTGGTTCACGGGGATGATCTCGATGTCCGAGGTGATCCCGTGCTCCGCGCAGTAGTCGAGCATCTCCTGGGTCTCCTTGATCCCGCCGATCGCCGATCCCGCCAGGGTCTTGCGTCCGCCGATCAGGGAGAACGCGTGCACGGGCGAAGGCGCTTCGGGAGCGCCGACGATGACGAGCTTGCCGTCGTGGCGAAGGAGGCTCAGGTACGTATTGAGGTCGTGATCCGCGGAGACGGTGTCGAGGATGAAATCGAACTGGCCGCGGGCGTTCCGGATCTCATCGGGGTTCTTCGAGACCAGCACGTGATGCGCGCCGAGGCGTCTCGCGTCCTCCGCCTTGTGGCCGGACGTGGTGATGACGGTAACCTCCGCGCCGAAGGAATGGGCGAACTTCACCCCCATGTGCCCGAGGCCGCCGAGCCCCACGATCGCGACCTTATCGCCTTTTTTCACGCCCCAGTGCCTGAGCGGGGAATAGGTGGTGATGCCCGCGCACAGCAGCGGGGCGGTCTGCGCGAGGTTCAGGCGAGGCGAGATCTTGAGCCCGAAGCCCTCCGTCACGACGATGAAATTCGAATACCCGCCGTAGGTCGGCGTTTTTTTGTCCTGCTCGAAGCTGTTGTAGGTCCCGGACGAACCGCGCAGGCAGAACTGCTCGAGGTGATCATGGCAGCTCGGACAATCGCCGCAGGAATCGACGAGGCATCCCACGCCCGCGAGATCGCCCACCTTGAACTTCTTCACGGCGGAGCCGACTTCCACGACTTTGCCGACGATCTCATGCCCCGGAACCATGGGGAACTTCGAGTTCCCCCATTCATTGCGGGCTTGATGGATATCGGAGTGGCACACACCGCAGTAGTGGATATCGATGACGATGTCGCGCGGGCCCGGATCCCGGCGTTCAAAAGGGAAGGGGGCCAGAGGTGTACTCTGGGTCTTAGCGGCGTACCCATAGGCTTTTCTCATACTAGTATCTCCCGATGGAATTCGATACATGGTACTTTAGCTTTTACTCCTAAGAGTTCGAGAGAGGAAGACATGATCAGAGTCCAAGGCCTGCAAAAGACCTATCGCATACCGGAAAAAGACCCTGGACTGCTGGGTTCCCTCAAATCGCTTTTCAATCGGCAGTGGATCGACCGGCATGCGCTGCACCCCATCACCTTCGAAGTGCATCCGGGCGAGATCGTGGGACTTCTCGGAGCCAACGGCGCGGGCAAGACCACTCTCATCAAAATGCTGGCCGGTATTATGCATCCCACCGCCGGCACCGCCGACGTCCAGGGTTTCGTGCCTTGGGAAAGGAAAAACGGCTTTAAGCAGCAGATCGCCATCGTGCTTGGGCAAAAGAGCCAGCTCTGGCCCGATCTCCCGGCCGCCGACAGCCTGCTGCTCCTTCGCGAGATCTACGGGCTCGAGTGGGATGCTTATCAGAAGCGCCTCGATTACTTCCTCGATACGCTCGACCTGCGCAAGCTGCTCAAGACGCAGATCCGCCGCCTGAGCCTCGGGGAGCGCATGAAGTTCGAGCTCGTGGCCGCGCTGATCCATGAACCCAAGGTCATCTTCCTCGACGAGCCGACGATCGGCCTCGACATCGGTTCGCAAAGGGCGATACGGAATTTCCTGATCGAATACCGCAAGACCTTCAGGCCGGCGATGATCCTCACGAGCCACTACATGGAAGACGTCGAGGCCCTCTGCGAACGCCTCATCATCCTGCGCGAGGGCCAGGTCGTCTATACCGGGAAGCTGGCCGATATCAGCGAGAGCTACTCGCAGGGCCGCAATATCCGCCTGCAGATCAAGCAGGACGGCGTGAAGGAGCAACTGCTCAAAGCCTTCCCGGCGATGAAGGAGGATGCCGAGCAGGAGGGCGTCCTGCGCCTGCACGTGAAGAAGGACGCCGTGAGCGAGACCGTCCTCGGCATCCTCAAGCTCGCGCCCGTCGCTGACCTGGCGGTGGAGGAGGAAGAGCTCGCGACCATCATCGACGCTCTGCAAACCGCGCGCCACGGGAGTCTCGCATGAAGTGGTTCACCTCCGTGATGTCGGGCCAGATCAGGCTCAGGCTCGCGTATCCCTGGGGCTTTTGGTCGAGCCTCTTCGTCGAGCTCCTCATCGTCGGCTCGATGAACTGGTTCCTCTGGAACGCTGTGTTCGAAGCGCGGGGCGGGCAGGGATTTCCGGGATACACGACGTGGTCGCTCGTCCTGTATACGATGATCACCTCCACTCTGCGCAAGGTGCAGATGAACTCCGACCAGTTCTCGGGCGTCGCCGAGGATATCTACACCGGGGCCTTGAACAAGTATCTCGTCTATCCGGTGCCGTACTTCGGCTTCCGTTTCGCGATGCATCTCGGCAGCTCGCTCATGAGCCTGCTGCAGAGCATGCTGGCGCTCGGCCTCTTCTGGGCTGTCTTCGCCCGGCACGACCAGCCGCTGCCGGACGGATTGCACATCGCCGAATTCCTCGGGCTGGTGTTCATCTCCATCGGCTTGCGTTTCTTCGTGAACACGGCCCTCCAGGCCACGGCCTTCTGGTTCGAGCAGATCTGGTCGCTGCTCGTGCTCTTCTCGTTCCTCGTGACCCTGCTCGGCGGCCAGCTCATCCCGCTCGAGCTCTATCCGGCCTGGGCGCAGGATATCCTGCAATACACGCCTTTTCCTATCCTCGCGGCCCTGCCGGCCCAGGCGCTGCTCGGGAAGATGAGCGTCGCGCAGTTCGGTTTCGGCGCGCTCGTCGGCATCGTCTGGACCGGCATCGGGTATGGGCTTGCCAAGGCCGTCTTCA
>JASLCY010000482.1 GCA_030151925.1 Oligoflexus sp. | reverse complement strand
GCTACCATTTTTTGAACAACTTTAACGTAGCCTTGAGCACCGCTTATTGTTTGTGCGTTCTGTATCTGCCCTTTACGAAGAGAACGGCGCCGCAAGGCACGCCGGCCCCCTGTCCCGCCGTGCTTACGCCTGAGCCGAGCCCGACGGCGAACGGCACCGCTCCGAAAAGCGTCGGTTGGTTTTAAAAACGAAAGTAGAACGATATGAAGACGAAATTAGCCGCAGAGATCCTAGGCCTCTCTCTGATAGCGATAGCTTGTACCCACGAGAGCGATGATTATCCCGTCCTTCGGCACGAAACCAAGGAGCGCACCTCTTCCGCGGCTCCGGCTCCTGCGCCTAACCATGTGCAGCAGGTCCCTCTGGTGACCATGCCGCCGCCTCCGGCGCCGCGTTATACGCCACCGCCGGTGCCACCCAAAACGGTTGCCCCTGCGGCGGCTACCAGCGCGGCGAAAGATTCGAAGCCGACGGCTCATGCGAGTCAGGCGCCAGACTTGGGCAGCGGCTCGAATACCCTGAAACTCGATGAGCCTCTTTCGCCTCCTGTAAAACGCATGTTGACGCAGGCGGAAGAATCTCTGAAAAAAGGCAAAGTGATGGAAGCGCGGGCGCAGGCCGACCGCGCGTACCGCATGGACCTGCATGATCCCCGCACGACCTTTATGCTCGCGCGTGTGGCCGCCCACGAGAAGTCCTACGATGACGCTGAGCAATGGGCGATGCGTTCCCTCGAGAATCTCAATGATCCTGCCAATAAGAAAGTCGTCTGGAACTTCATCGCCAGGTGTCGCGAAAAGAGCGGAAATAAGAAGGGCGTTGCGGCCGCCAAAAGGCTTTGAGCGACCTTAAGTAATTTTTGAATATATCTTAGAAATATAATCCGACGCCGAATCTCAGACTGTCGGCACCTGAAAAGGTGCTGGCGTGGAGTTCGGTCGTGCTCGTTTTGGTTTCCGTCGAGGTGCCGGTCGCGGACGTCGTGGTCACTTTGTGATTGCCGGTCAGCATGCTGTTGAAGAGCTCCGCTTCCGCCGTGAAGAAGATGCGTTTGCTGAAGTCGAACTGAAAGCCCGCATCACCTGCGTAGTAGAGGCCGCTCGTCTCGTCCTTGGTGCCGATCCCATTCACTGTGTCCTGCTTGTAACCCGCGGCCCAAGCCAGGTACGTGTGGATGGACGAAGAGAGGTTCGTAAAGAACCATTTCTGCCCGGCGCCGATTTGGAAACCAGACGAGCCATCCGGAGCGCCGTCACCTGAATAACTCGAATTCGAGAGACCGAGGTCGAGGAACCAGAAATGACGGTTTTCGCCCGCTACACCGAATCCCCAGCGACCGCCGATATCGATCGTTTGGGTTTTGTATCCTGGGTCGTTATCGGTCGAACGATAGAACCCACTCACAAGACTGATCTCGTCAGCGAACGCCAAACCAGAAGTTGCCACGGAAGCCAAGAGTGCGAGGGAATACAATGAGCGCATCAAGAAAGTCCTTTATCCTACGCGAGAAGTGGATTAAAAATAATTCATGAACCCGTGCCGTGATCAGCAACAGCATCTTTTCCGCGATTCATTTATGAATCTTAGATCCGATGTTTGGACCCGAGTATTGCATGGGGGATCAAAAAAGTCTTCTCTCAAGTGCCGTTTCTTTTGAATTCAGCACAGAGAATGTTTCCGTCCCTTAGTGTGTTTCAAGCCAGGAGTCAGCCCACTCCTGGCCTTTTTTTTATGGTCTGAGGATGAATCCGGAGGGAAGACTGTCGGAGAGGATCGCGGCTTCGAGCGCCATGTCGGGTACGACAACGTCCTGCATCGCTTTTTTCCACTCGGGATGATCGACCCTTTCGAGGAACAAAGCCCGATAACGCGGATCGAGATCGTATTGCTTGTCGCCGCGATAACGCCCGGCCCACGCATAGAAGAGCGTCGCGCGGACCTTCGGCGGCAGGCTGATCGTCTCGAGCTCATCGGCCCAGCTTTCGACCAGGCTCGGCGCGAGGATGGATTCGGCCGAGGCGTAGAGCGGATAACGGCTGCCTAAGCGGGCGAGCGCCCAAATGCGGGTTTCCGCATGGACTTTGACGCCCGCGCGCAATTGATTCAGGAGAAGTCGCCCGAGTTGATCTTTGGAGACAGGGTCGAGGCGTTCGAGGGAGCCGAGCAGCCGTATGATTTCCGGGGACGCATCCTTATCTTTGCGCAGGAGCGGAATATAGCGCTCATAAAGGCGTTTTTGCAGGGAGGCATCGAGACCGCCCGCCACGCGGCGCCAGAGGATCCACCATTGAGCGAGCAGCCTAGGATGGCCATCCACGCGGCGGAAACTTTCATCGTAAACGCGAATAAGCGAACGCAGCCGCTCGTCGTCCTTGAGGAAGCCGTAGCCGGGCCTTAACGCATAACCGGCGAGATAAAACCACATCGCCTCGTGCTCGGGGCTCAGGTTCCGTTGGAACATCACCGCTTCGAGCCCGGGCCAAAGACCGCGCAGATGATCGGCGGACCAATCGTCGCGGCTGAGGCCGAAGAGGGTTTCGAGCGCGGTGGGAAGCGTATCCACCCGATATTGGGCGTGCGTGTCGCGCGCGAAGTATTTTTTGATGAGCGCCCTGGCCTCATCGAGCTTCGGCACGTCCTGGATGGCGACGTGGTGGCTGTAATCGCTCTGCGCCTTGGTCGTCTCCAAGGCGAAATCAAGCGTCCAACGCTCGTCGCTCGCGAGGGAGATGCAGCTGACCTCGAGCACGCCCGTCTCGCGGACGAGGGATTCCACGCGCACGGGAATCGCCGCTTTTCTGCCTTTGGTCGTGAGTTTGGAGACCAGGGGCGGAAGGCTTTGTTTACCCTTGTCGTTTTGTTCCGCGAAGATCTGGAAACGCACGTCTTCGCCGAGCCGCAGGAGAAGGCCCTCGAGCCGCACGGAATAAGGCTGCATGCGCGGATGGCCTTTCGGCAGGAGAAGGACGGAGTTTGCGCCCTCGCCTTGGGCCGTGCCATCGTTCGGGATGCGGGACTCGCCTTCGACCTCGAGCCAGAGGTCGAA
>JASLCY010000441.1 GCA_030151925.1 Oligoflexus sp. | reverse complement strand
TTGAAAGTCGAGGGCATAGTCCGATGGAATCATTGCCTGTCGGACGGCGTCCAGCAACGGGGCGTGGGCATCGAGTTCTATGACCTCTCCGAAGAGAACAAGAAGCACATCGAAACGGAATTGAATAAGCTGGAGCAGGAATTCGCCGCCAAGGGCTTGAATTCACCGGCCGCGAAGTGACCTCAGCCTCTCGTAGTATCTCGCGCTATGTTTCGCGAATCGCCGGGCGACGGGATCGTCCTGGTCCGCAAAGCTCTCTCCGTAGGCGGAGACCTCCTTCCCCGATTTTTCGATGACTATGACTTCGCGGAACCTGCCTCTTTCCTCCACAACGCGTTCGGCGATAAGACCCCAGCCTCGTTTACGAAGGTATTCACGCAGCGCCTCGGAAGCCTGCTGCGGGGCGAGGATCAGCCTGTGATTCCGAAGATCGTCCGGAACAAGCGCGGCGATGATGGCGATCGTCGTTTGGATGCCGACGCCCGCGATGATGACGTCGCTCGCTTCATCGGGGAGGCTGAGGGCTTCGGCGGACGAGCAGATGACTTCCGTTTTGCGCTGCTCTTCAGCAGGAAGCAGCGGGATCGCCTCGCGGAGGGCGCGAAGCGCTTCTTCGCTCTGATCGACGAAACAGACCTTCTTCGCCTGAGGCAAAGCTTCGAGACCGATCCGTCCGTGATCGCAGCAGAGATCATAGAGGATGTGATCGGGCCTGAGGCAGCTGAGGATCGTTGCGAAGCGAGTCATGATGGAGTGCCTGTTACAATTTGGTTCATACTTATTCTTTACCTTAATGGGATATCGCACTATCTCCTTTACAGGAAATTTAAAATTCCAAGAGGAGACTCCTACGTATATGCGCATGAAAAGCGCCGTCGGCGCCCTGTTGTTTATCAGCGCCCTGCACCCGCAAATGGCTTTGGCGCAAGCTTCGCACGATCCTGATGCCGCCGCGGATTACGAGACCGTCTTCAATCGGGATAAAGTGCACGAGCTTTATATCAATGTCAGTGCCGAAAATTATAACGCTATGCAGGCAGACATGACAGATATTCTCGGCGCACCTGGCTCCAGCAGCAGCGGCGGCGGCGGTGGTTTCCCAGGCGGAGCTGCAGGTGGTGGCGGCTTCCCAGGCGGTGGCGCTGGCGGCGGAGGCGGCGGCGCTGGCGGCGGCGGCGGCGGCTTTCCGGGTGGAGGTGCTGGTGGCGCTGGAGGACCGGGCGGAGGTGGAGGCGATCTGAGCATCCTCTCGCGCGATCCGATCTGGGTGAACGTGTCTTTCACTTATGAAGGCGAGACCTGGTCCAACGTCGCGATGCGATACAAAGGCAATTCCTCCCTTTCCTCGCTCTGGCGCGAGGGCAACCGCAAACTTCCCTTCAAACTCAATGTGGATAAGTACGCGAGCGATGACGTCCCGGAGCAGAAGTTCTTCGGCTTCAACAAATTGGGCTTCGCGCCGAACTACGGCGATGATTCTCAAATCAAAGAAGCCTATGTAGCCGATCTTTTGCGTGATGAGGGCATTCCCGCAGCTCGCTGGGCCTTCGTTCGAGTCTTTGTCGATGTCGGCTCGGGTCCGCAGTATTGGGGTCTCTACACCATGCTGGAGGAAGTCGATGATGGGGCTCTCCTGAAACGTGAGTTCGGCAGCAAGAAGGGCAACCTCTATAAACCGGACGGCACCGGCGCCGACTGGACCGTGTTTAATAAAGACGGCTTCGTGAAGGAGAATAACGAAGAGAAAGCGGATTGGAGCGATGTCGAGGCCGCCGTCGGCTCTCTGCTTGAAGAAGGCCCGGGGCAAGCCGCCTGGCGCGAGAAGCTGGAGAAAACCTTCTATGTGCAGGGCTTCCTGAAGTGGTTGGCCGTCAATACGCTGATCGTCAACTGGGATTCATATGGTCAGATGGCCCATAATTACTATCTCTATGCAAACCCCGCGAATGAAGGCCGCCTGACGTGGATTCCGTGGGATCACAACCTCGCGTTGCAGAACCGCGGTAACTCCTCCGCTTCCGACCTCTTCTATAGTTCGGCGGGGACGCGTTGGCCTCTGATCTCGCGCTTGCTGGCAGATTCGGTCTACAAAGCCGATTACACCCGCTACCTCAGTGAGTCGCTGAACGGGCTACTGGCTAAGGAGGCTGGTGAAGCCTATATGCAGAAGCTTCATGATCTCATCGCGCCTTCCGTCGCCGAAGAGGAAACCGGCTCGACTACTGTCAAGTCGCAGGCGGCCTTTGAAAGTTCGTTGACCGGCACGAGCGGCCTCTTTCAATTCCTCGACAATCGTCGGGCTGTCGCGGCTAAGGCGCTCGGCCTCTAGATCCTTCGATGAGCGGGATGCTTCCACGCCGTCCGGCTTTGAGCTAGGGCGGCGTTTTTAAATTCAGATCTTCTTGATAAACTCGGACTTCAAATTCATCTGCCCGAAGCCTTCGATCTTGCAGGCGATGTTGTGGCCGTCATCGCTGTCGACCAGGCGGATGCCCTTCACCTTCGTCCCGACCTTGACGACCGAAGACGAACCCTTCACCTTAAGGTCCTTGATCACGGTCACCGAATCCCCGTCTTGCAGGACGTTCCCGTGCGCGTCCTTAACGACGAACTCATCGGACTGCTCCGCTTCAGCGGAAACCGTCCACTCATGGGCGCACTCCGGGCAAACCCACAGGCCCCGATCTTCATAAATATGTTCCGAACCGCACTCAGGACATTTCGATTGCATTCACTTCACTCCGATAACGATAGCCGCAAAAAACCGAAGCCCGCGCTAGCGAAAACTTCGGCTTTTCAATGGTCGGGCGGGTATATTAAGCGATTAGAAGGCAAAAATATACCAAAAACAATGACGAAATATAGACCGAGTTCGAGCGACTCGACTTAGTTCTGGCAATCAAGCGTCGTCAGTTCAACCACGGTGTCGTCGCCGATAGCTTTAGCTACCGCAGCCGCCAGAGAAGAACCTTTTTTTGCGGAGACGACGACGTCCGTCCAGTAGCGGTGGCCACTGGCGGTCGCGAGCGTCCATGAGAGTTCACCGCTTTCCTCGTCAACAACAGCTTCGAGCTTGGAAGCGCTGATCAGCGGATCTTCAGTGACGGTGAGAGCCTTGGCCAATGCCGCGACTTGATCTGCTTCGAGAGCGGTGGCGAGCTTAAGGCCGCAGATTCCCGAGAGACTACCGGGATAG
>JASLCY010000440.1 GCA_030151925.1 Oligoflexus sp. | reverse complement strand
CCAACCGCCTGGCCGACAATGCGATCGACCTCGCTTACCACACGACGCTGATCGAAGACCTGCGCGGCGCGCCGAACATCGAGGACGACGAGCTGCGCGAGATCAAGGCCTCGGTCTTCGCTATTTACGGCGAGAAATCCGATATACTCGCGACCGGCGTCCGGATCAACGACGTGCTCGAGAACTGCGAGCTGAAGATCTTCGAAGGCTGCTCGCACTCGGTGCTCTGGGAGCAGACCGATGCGGTGCGGACCTGGATCATGGACAGCATCCAGACGGTTATCGACCGGACGAGCGACGGCCCTGCCGCCGTTCGCGTCGAATCCCTCGTCCCCCTTGAATTCGAGGTATAGGCCATGGCTCGTTTCCTCTTCGTCGTCCCGCCCCTCGCCGGTCACGTGAATCCTACGATCGCTATCGGCCGCGCCCTCGCGGCCTCGGGTCATACGGTGGCCTGGGTGGGATGCGGCGTGAGAGTGAGGGCTCTGCTGCCTGAAGACCTTGAACTCATCCCTGTCGATGACGGCGTCGTCGGCGACGTGAACGCGGCTTGGCTGGCTCGGGCGCAGAGCGTCCATGGCCTCGAATCCTTCAAATTCTTCTACGAGGATTTCCTCGTGCCTCTCGCCCACGCCATGGTCCCCGGCGTGATCAACGCGATCGAGGCCTATAAACCGGACCTCGTGATCTGCGACCAGCAGGCGCTCGCCGGGCCTTTCGCATCCCGTATGATGCAGGTTCCCTGGGCGACTCTCGCCACGACCTCGGCCTCGGTGTTCAACCCGGTCGTGCAGTTCCCGAAGGTCAAGGAATGGATGATAGAAATGCTCGGCCAGGCTCAGGATCGTTACGATCTGCAGCGCTGGGAGCGTCCCGACCTTTCCAAGGAACTCGTGATCATCCTCTCGACCCATGAGCTGGTCGGCAAGGATCACGAGGTGCCCGAGCATTTCGCGTTCGTAGGGCCCTCGATCCGCGAGGAGGTGCAGGACGTCGAGTTCCCATGGGAGCAGCTCGATGCGACGAGGAAACGCGTATTCCTCTCGCTCGGGACGATCAACGCCGAGCGCTCCGCGAAATTCTACGAGAAGGTGAAAGAGGCCTTCGGCGGCAAGGGCCTTCAGCTCATCCTGTCGGCTCCCCCGGAGATGCTCGGCGAAGTTCCCGAGAACTTCATCGTCCGCCGCCGCGTGCCGCAGCTCGCGCTCTTGAAGAAGGTCGACGCCGTGATCTTCCATGGCGGCCACAACACCTTCTGCGAGACGCTGATCCACGGCCTGCCGGCGGTCGTCGCCCCGATCAAGGACGATCAGCCCGTCGTGGCCGATCAGCTCGTGCGTTCGGGAGCCGGCATCCGCCTACATTTTGATAGAGTGAAAAGCGCCGATCTCTATGCATCGACGATTCGCGTACTCGAAGAACCTGAGTTCAAAGCCGCCGCGCTCCGCGTGAAGGAGACCCTGATCGAGAGCGGAGGAGCGAAGCGTGCCGCGGAGCTCCTGACTGGCTTGCTCTAGCCCCAAGCAGAGGTGAGGCATGTTTTATCTCAATGGCGTCTTAGGCCTGCTGACTTTAGTCTGGCTGCTCGATGGCTTACGGATCCGCCGCCACGTGCAAAAGCTCGATGTCCTGCATCCGTCATCCCATCCCGTTGAATCGCAGCATAAGTTCCTGACGCGCGAAGGATTCGCGGTCGATCCCGAGACGCAGAGAGCCGCCAGCGCCCATGCCTTGAACCAAGGGCTCTCCGTCCTGATCCTGCTCGCCGCCGATGCTCCCCTGCACGAGACCACCTTCCTCCTGCAGAACCTCGATCCTACCAGTTTCCGGAGAAGCCGCATCGCACGCGGTCGAGCGCCGGGTGAAGCCGTGCTCGTGAACGCGGATGTCCTGCGTCGCCTCCAGTATGAGGCCCCTTACCTGCCAGAAACCGCGGAAGGCCTGGCTCGCTTCACATCCGAACTCAAGAAGTTCGCGCCGACCACGACGGACCTCGCCGTCGCTCCTCAGCTGCGCACCGCCCGTCGGTCCCTGACGATGGACGCCGATCTTCTGCGTTACTTCTATATGGGCGCCGGCGCACCCATGCTGCTCGCGCAAATCCTCCTGATCGTCGCCGGCCTCGTCTTCTCGCCTCTTATGGGCATCATCGCGCTCTCGGCCTTCAGCCTGCAGCCGCTGATAACCTATGCGGGAACCTCGATCAAACCGAAGGAGCTCAAGCTCTACGTCCCATTCAAATTCTTCGTCGATCTCAAGACGGTGTTCAATTCGCTGCTGCAGAGCCGCGCCAAACGCCAGGCGCCTATCGAGGCGATGCGGCCCGTCTATAAAGAGCTCCTGGCGCAAGGCACACGGCCCTTCTTCGAAGCGAGGCGCCCGGACTGCCCCCTCTGCGCCGGCACCCGGCTCAATCTCGTCATCGAGTCGCGGGATTACCTCCAGTTCAAACCGGGCGAATTCCGCCTCGAGCGCTGCGAGGACTGCTCCCATACCTTCCAGAACCCGCGCCTCTCGATCGCCGGCTT
>JASLCY010000430.1 GCA_030151925.1 Oligoflexus sp. | reverse complement strand
CAGCCGGCGCTCGCGCCGGCTGCATCGCTGGAGCGATTATGTCGAGGGCATTACGTGGCTGCTGAGGGAGAAGGGTTATCCTATCGCGGGCTTCGATCTCGACGTGCGCTCCAGCATTCCGATCGGTTCGGGCCTGTCGTCGAGCGCGGCTTTCCTCGTGGCCGTCTTTCGCGCCTTGAACGCCCAATTCGAGCTCGGCATCTCAGCCGTGGACATCGCCCTCTTCAGCCAGGAGGTCGAGAACGGCTTCGTCGGCGCGAACGTGGGCATCATGGATCAGATGGCCGCGAGCCTGGGAGAGCAGGGAAGCGCCCTTTTCCTCGACACCAAGACGCTGTCGTTCGAAAAGGTTCCTCTGCCGGACGAGGCGATCGAGATCTTCGTCATCAATTCAGGCATCAAGCATAATCACAGCACCGGCGGCTACAACGTCAGGCGGCGCGAATGCGAGGATGCCTGTCGCCTGATGGGCATCTCTTCGCTCCGCGCGGTGCGGGAGATCGGGGAGCTGGACGGTTTGCCGGAACCTCTCCTCAGCCGCGCGCGGCACGTGGTTGCGGAGAACCAGCGGGTCCTCGATTCCGTTCAGGCTATCCGAAGCTGCGATTTCCAGACTCTCGGTCGCCTGATGAACGAATCGCACGTCTCCATGCGCGATCTTTACAAGGTCTCGATCCCGGAGATCGATCGGCTCGTCGAGATCGCCCTCTCCTACCCTGTCGTGTACGGAGCGCGCCTGACCGGAGGAGGATTCGGCGGCTCCATCGTCGGCCTCTGCGAGTTCGGGCATGCGGCTAGGCTCGCGGAGGATATCGCGGGTCGCTACCAGCGCGATACCAACCATTATGCGAGCGTCGTCGTTCCCGAGAGGACGTGGAACCGGCCGTGACCGGTCCTAGCGATCGGAATCCGCCATCTCATAGTTGAGGGCCGACTCGAGGAATTTCACGTTTTCCTCGAGATTCAGGTCCACGTACAGGCTGAAGCAGGAGTAGGTGACCGAACCGTCTTCAGCGGTGTCCTTGAGCAGGCCGCCGCCGTAATCGACGCCGATCAGGGTCGAAGAATTATAGAACAGCGGGCCGCCCGAATCACCGCGACCGCTGCAGCTTTGCAGACCCGGATTCACCTTGTCCGACTTGCCGGGAACACCATCGATGCGGATCATATCGCTGTCATAGGCGAGCAGCTTGTTGGTGCCGATGCGCTTCTGGCCGTCGCCGCTGCCGGTGAGCTCGCCCTTCTCATCGTAGAAGTTCTCGTTGTCGCCGTAACCCACGAGCTGCACCCAGACGTTCAGAGGCGCGCGCTGGGATGCGATCAACGAGATCTTCGAAGCCGAGTGCCTCGGGAAGTTCACGACGGCCAGATCGTAAGGGTTCGGTTTCGCGTTAGGATCGTAGAGCGGATGGATCTGGAACGAATCCGCTTCGAAGCTCGTAACTTCCTGGCCGTCCGCGCCGTATTTCGCGGCGAAGATCGCTGCGTTGTCCGGCGTCAGGCCTTCCAGGCAATGAGCCGCCGTCAGAACCTGATTCGGCGTGACGAACGTTCCGGTGCAGCCGCTCAACGCGCCGCCGCCGAGGGCCTTGATCTTGACTACCGATGGATAGATGGTTTCCTTCACATCCATGCCGTTGGTGATCTTGAGTTTGCTGGTATCGGACCGAGCTCCGCAGCCGCTCAGGCTGAAGAGGGAGATGAACGCGAAGGACGAGAGGGAGAGCAATCTGCGAGTAAGCTTCATAACAACTAAACTCCGACTTGAATGAATGACTCGCAAACTAACTCACGATCCATTCAAAGTCGATAACAATTATCATTATCAACAATGAATAGTTATTTTGGCTTGTCACGTTGATCAGGCCAGAGTTGCGCCATCCTTCATAAATGTCTGAATAGACAGAAGCGGGAAAGAGTTCTATTCCAAAAGTACCACCAACTGGAAGGACTGCTTATGAAACTCTGGAAATCTTTGCTTCCGACCGCCGTCGCTTTGCTCGTTTCCAATGCCATCTGCTGTTTCACCGCTCAAGCTTCGGCTCCTGCACCCAGTCTCAAACCGAGGGGAGCGCCGCCGGCGACTCCCATCCTCGTGCATTCCGAGAGACTGGTGGCGATCACTCAGGATCAGCTCGCTGCCCAGCTATCGCCTTACGGCATAAAACCCCGAAACGGGGTCGTGATCTACCGTGTGAGTTATCAGACGCAGAGCCTGGACCATTCGTCCGTCCAGGCCTCCGGCATCGTGATCGTCCCGGATAATAAAGCCGCGGTTTATCCTTGGATTTCCCTGCAGCACGGGACGATTACCGCCTCGAGCCAGGCGCCGAGCGCGTCGCCGGCGGAAGGCGTGGCCGAAGCCTCGCAGGGTTTTGTCACGACCGTCGCCGATTACCTGGGTTACGGCGATGCGAAGGGCCTGGTGCATCCTTATATCATCGCGGAAGGTTATCAGACTTCGCTGGTCGACATGCTGCGCGCGACCCGCGAGTTCGCCGCGAATGAAAAGATCGATCTCGGTCCCTTCTTCCTCAAAGGATATTCAGAGGGCGGTTATGCGACCCTCGCCCTGCAGAAGGAGCTCGAGACCCGTTACGCCGATGAATTTCCCATCACGGCTTCGGCTCCTTCGGCAGGCCCCTACGTTCCGGAGCTGGTAGGCGACATCCTGGTCGCCGAGCCCATCGTCAATCCCGTGAACATCCCTTTCGTGGTCGTCTCCTATAAGCACTGGCTCGCGCACGACCAGCTCGCGCTCGATCAAATCTTCCAGACTTCGCCCGATACTTTGGAAGCGGCCTTCTCCGGCACCTACACCTCCTCGCAGGTCTCCCAGCTTATCCCGGCGGCGAGTTCCCAGCTCTTCCAGCCGGATTTTCTCGCGGATTTCCTTGCCGATAAACCTCAGCTGCCCTTGGCCAATAAGCTCCACGACCTCCTGAGGAGCCAGAGCTTGCTGGAGGGCTGGGTTCCTCAAACTCCGACCCATTTCTACCACTGCAAGGATGATGAGCAGATTCCCTCCGAAGTCTCGCACGTGGCCTCACGATACTTCGAATCCATGGGCGGCAAGGATATCGACGCGATCCTCATTCCGAGCCCGGATCCGAGCCGACCCTATACGCACGGCACGTGCCCGGCCATCTTCAGTCCTCTTCAGTGGTTTGCGCAGATCTTGAGCGCAAGGTCCCACCGATGACGGCCAAGGCCAGGATCTTCACGATCGGCCATTCCAATCGCGAATGGCCGGAATTCCTCGATCTCCTGCGTAAGAACGGGATCGATTTGCTGGTGGACGTGCGGAAGCTTCCCCGCTCCCGCGCCAATCCCCAATACAATGCGGAAACGATCGCGAAGGCCTTAGAGAAAACCGGCATCGGTTATACGCATCTCGAGAGCCTGACCGGTTTTCGCAAAGGCACCCAGCTCACGGTGGAAAGCGCCTGGGAAAACAAGTCTTTCAAAGCTTATGCCGCCTACATGCGAAGCCCGGAGTTCAAAGCCGGGCTCGACGAGCTGCTGAGGCTCAGCGCAGGCCGTTCCGTTGCGATCATGTGCTCGGAGGCCGTGTGGTGGCGTTGCCATCGCCGGATGATAGCGGATGCTCTGATCGCGCGCGGTTATGAGGTGAGGGATATACTTTCCGAAAAAGCGCCTCTGCCTCACCAGCTGACGACGATCGGCCATGTGCAGGACGGAGAGGTCTTCTATTGATCGAGCGGCGGCCTAGTTCCCCGATGGGATCAGCAGGACGAATTGCGTGTGTTCGCCTTCTGGGTTGACGTAGAGATTGCCGTTATGCCTTTCGGCGATGCCGTGCGAGATGCTGAGCCCCAGGCCGGTGCCTTTGCCCAATTCTTTCGTCGTAAAAAACGGGTTCATGATCTTATCGGCGATGGCGGGGTCTATGCCCTTCCCGCTGTCGGTGACGGATATTTCGATGAATCCCTGGCCCTTGCGGGCCTCGAAGCGTATCCATTTTTCATCCTGCTCGAGGATGGCGTCATGAGCGTTGTTAATGAGGTTGAGGAAGACCTGGGAGATTTCCGTCGGCCTGCAGAGCATGTGCAGGTCCCGGGGAATGCCCGAATAATCGAGCCTGATGCCGTTCTTCTCCAGCTTCGCCTCGCAGAAGGCCAGCGTCTCCTCCAGGATGGAGAGGACGCTCCGCATCTCCATATGATCCTTCGAGCCGTCCCTCGAGAAGTTCCTGAGCCCCGCGATGATATAAGTGATCCTCTTGATGCTCTTCTGGACGTTGTCGAACAGCGAATAGAACTCGTCCGCGTCCAGCTTGTTCGCCTCGAAGCGATGTTTCATCTTAAAGAGCAGGCCGATGATGATGGCTACGGGATTGTTGATTTCGTGGGCTATGCCGCCGGCCATCTCGCCCAAAGAAGCCAGCTTGGAAGCCGCCACCGCGATGGCTTTCTGCTTCTCGTTCTCTTTCTCCAGGTTCTTAAGGAGGCTGATGTCATTCATCGAGCCTTGAACGATAGGCACTCGGCCGTCATTATTCTTCAAGGGCACGAGATCGATCTGAAAGATCTTGCGGCGGAGGCCGTCGCTGCATTCTATCTCGAACGACTCCGCGTTTGAACCCGCCTTGATCTGCTCGATAGCCTTGTGGAACTTCTTGCGTGCATCCGGGTGCAGGGGAAACTCCGGCGCCAAGGGGTTGAATTCCTCGATGCCGAGCATCTCGAGCAGGAAGGGGGTCGACTCGGTCCTCTCCGTGATCAAATTGATCTCGAAGCCGCCGACCTTGCCGATCTTCTGGGAAGCATAGATGAGCGCATCTTTTTGCGAGAGCTTCCTCTTGTTGTCGTTTTCCATCTTCTTGGTGATAACCAGGAAGTCGTTGTTCAGCTCCTGGAACTGCTCCTTGAAATTCTTCAGCTCCAAGGCTAACGAATCCCTGTCGTCGTTGATCACGGACATATGATGCAGACTCTTCAGGAGGCAGCTCATGAACAGAGTCTGCGTAGGCGCGGGCAGGTTTAAGAGCGTCTCGACGGCCAAGGCCCAGGCGTTGCTGCCGATTTGAGCGTACTCCTGCTGGTCCAGAGTCAGGACGAGCAGACAGAACTGATCTATGAAAGGCCCCAGAACGGCTCTTGCATGAGCGACGTCGCGAAACACGACGACGCTCGGCGCGAGGAACAATTCCTTTTTGTTGATCTCATGCCTGGATTCGAAGAGCGGGTGCTTAAATTCATCAACGTACGTGAGAAATTTCATAGCCTGTCAGTCGCTGATAGTGAGAAGCATGATAGTCATGTTGTGGTACAGATTGTAGAACTTCCCATCGCTTTGGATCAAGGGCGCGATCTCGCCGAAGGAAGGGAAACCCGCCAGCGGCAGGTCCGTTCCGAGGACGTCGGCCACCGCTTCGATCTCCTCGACGACGCGAGGCCCCAGCAGTTTTTTGCGCCCGGCGCAGGAGATCATGAGGGCGCCGAGCGGAGGTTTGGCCTGCGCCCTGACCTTGAGGG
>JASLCY010000407.1 GCA_030151925.1 Oligoflexus sp. | reverse complement strand
AAGGCGTGTTGAGCGTCACGCCTTCCACGTGGCGGACGTTATAATCGTCGAGCTTCTTGCCCTTCGGCATGTCCACGCCCTGGATCTCCGAGGTGAGGATGGTCTCGAGGCCGCCGAACCGGGGCCGGTCGCCCATGTTGCGTTTCGCCTCCTCCTTGCTGCCGAAGTAGAAGTAGCCCATGACGATGTTCTCGAAGGACTTCATCCCGCGGAGGAAGCTCTGGTCGGCGGGGCTCGTCTCCCGCAGGCCCTCGATGCCGTCGAGGGAGCGTTTGAGGACCTTGCGGTCGGGTCCCGCGCGGCCGAGGTCCGCGAGCTGGCCGGAGACGTCGTCGATATTCGCCTTCTCGGGTTCCGCGTAGATCGCGTCGTAGCCTATCCAGCGCACGCCGGCCTTCTTCAGGTTCGCGTAGACCTTCTCATAATTCCGGCGCGAGATGGGCCAGGCGTTGAAGAACTTGATGCTCTTCTCGTCCAGGGCCAGGATGCCGACCTTGCCGCTCGGCTTCTGCTTGCCGCGGAGGTTCAGCTTGAAATCGAAGATTTTGCTCTCGATGGTATACAGCGCATCCTGCCGACCCGTGGTAAAATTAAAGTAGTGTTTCATAAGCCAGGCGTAGCTCAGTCCCATGATGAGCGCGCAGATGATCAAGATAGGCGCTTTTTTAACGAAGTGACCTTTCAGCTTGATCCAGAACTTTTTCATAGAAGACCACCTTAATGGCGAAGGCCTTAAGAGCGTGAGGCCCGTGATCGTCTGATCATCGGCAGCTTCGCGCGAAAGATTAGGTGAAAGGGGCTAGGCATGGATTTGCGAAGGGAACCCGTTTTCGAGGCAGAACCCAGGAGATCGGCTCCGACTTTGGCGGAATTTGCCAGGAAGAGCCAAATCACGGAAGACAAGGTCTGGGAGCTGATCGAGGACGGCCAGGTCGCGGCCCGTTTCGTGAACGACACGATCCTTATCATGCAAGAGGGCCCGCAAGTGGAAAATCCCGCGCCAGAGCCAGTCGAGGTCAAGAAAACGAATCCTCTGACCGATCCGCGTTATTCCCCTGAGCTTCTGCTGACTTACATCGACAGGCCGACGGCCGCGAAGGACGAAGCGAAGAAACCGCGGAAACCCCTTACGGCCCCGGCCCAGGATGCCGAAGAGAAATCATCGCAAGCGAACGAGACGACTGAGCAAAACAACGATCTTTTGATCTTCGCCCAGGATTCGCTGAACCGGAACGCCGAGCTCACGCGCGAGCTGCTGGCGACCAAGGACGAGCTGGTCCGCCTGAAGGATGAGCGCATCGCCTTCCTCCTCGACCAGCTGCAGGAGAAGGAGCGGGAGATCCGCCTCTTGAATCGCAAGGTCGACGAGCTCATGACGCTCAGCAAGTTCGAACAACGCTAACGTCCGAGCGGCAAAGGATAAGTATGCGCGCGCCACTCCTCATCGCCCTCGTCCTCTCCGCCCTCGCCTTGCATCAGAGGGCGAAGGCGCAGGAGATACCCGAATCATTCACGCCCGTGAGGCCCATGGGCATCGGCGGCGCGTTCACGGCGATCGCCAACGACGAGGACGCGGTCTGGACCAACCCCGCGGGCATCGCGCGCACCCACAAGCCCCGTTCGCGCTCCGCGCTCAGCCTCGTGAAGATCCCGAACCTCATCCTCGGCGCCAACAGCAACAGCCGCGACTTCATCCAGGGCGTGCATTCGAACAGCTCGGCGAACGACCTGGCGAAGATCTCGAACCAGGCGAACGACCTCGATGACAAACCCTTCTGGGCCACGACCGAGATCGCCCCGCTCGTGATGTTCGATGCGGGCGATTCGCCTGCGGTCGCCGGCCTCTATTCCGCGACCACGCTGCAGGCGAACATCGACGAGGACAACAAGACCCTCGCCAAGACCAACGCGATCTCCGACTTCGGCGGCCTCTACGGCATGTCCTTCACCGATAAATCCCATATGGTCTCGGCCGGCATCGTCGCCCGCTACGTGGCGCGTTACGCCTACGAGGACAAGATCCCCCTCACCGACCTCGCCGACGCCAAGAAACTGCAGGCGAAGATCAAGGACGGCTCCAACCGCTCGATGGCCCTCGGCGCCGACGCCGGGTTCCTGTGGACGGTCGCGGATTTCTGGTTCCCCACGCTCGGCGTTTCGATGCTCAACCTGCCGACGGGCTGCCGCGACGATTACCTCAACCCCTTCAGCAAAACCCGCGAGAAGGTCTGCGGCACGCTCTTCCACGGCGACTTCCAAAACCCCGAGGCCCTGTCGGTGGTGGATCCGACCGATCTGCGGATAGGCCTCTCGATCACGCCGCGTTTCAGCAGCAAATTCGCCGCCCGGGTCGACGTCGATATGCATCACATTCCTATAACGATAGGCGATGCGCATTATGGCTTGGACGGCATAGAACCCGTAAAAATGCTCCACGCCGGTATAGAATTTTTTGTCGGTAATCCTCTCGAGCAGTCGCCTTTCACCGTGGCCATGGGCGTCAACCAGGGCTATTTCACCTTCGGTACGACTGTTCAACTCGGCGCCCTGGCGTTGG
>JASLCY010000537.1 GCA_030151925.1 Oligoflexus sp. | reverse complement strand
ACGGCGTCTCGGAGAATGCCAGGGCGCTGCCGCCGGAGCTGAGCTCCGCCGCCTGCCTCGTGCTGCTCGACAGCCGCGAGCTCGCCCGTTATCTCGAACTCCGCAATGAGAAGGACAGGGCGCGCGACGGCATCATCCTCTATTCGCACGAGGACCTCGACATCGACGGCCTCAACGAATCGGGCATCGTTCCCGAGAACCTCCTCTTCGCTCCGCCGGCTTTCGACGAGAAGCATCTCCATCGCTGCCTCGTTTCCATCATCTTCCGCCGCTTCCTCAAGGAGATGGTGCGCGAGAAGAATGAAGCCGCGGCTCAGCTGTCGATCGCTTCCTAAAATTTTTTAGACAATTTGACGTGATCGGGCGGCTGGTATTTGACACGTCCGGACCTCGAGAGTATGGAAGAATTGCGCAAGCGACTTTCTACGTCAAATGGGGTTAGTATGACCACGTCCTCTAATCGCAGCATCCGCAATTGGCTTTTGCTGACGACCCTCACCATCCTGCTCATGATCGCCGTCGGCGGCCTTACGCGGCTTACGCAATCGGGCCTCTCTATCGTGGAATGGAAGCCGGTGGCCGGAGCCTTGCCGCCCTTGAGCCACGAGCAATGGGAAAAGGAGTTCGAACTCTACAAGCAGTTCCCCCAGTATAAGACCGTCAACCAAACGATGACGCTCGAAGAGTTCAAATACATCTATGCCTGGGAATACGGCCATCGCCTGCTCGGGCGCCTGATCGGTGTGATCTTCGCCGTGCCGCTCGTGTACTTCGCGCTGCGGAAACGCATCCGCGGCCGCCTCGCGAAGAAACTCGTGATCGCGCTTTTCCTCGGCGGGCTCCAGGGCGTCGTCGGCTGGTTCATGGTGAAGAGCGGGCTCGTCGATCAACCGCAGGTCTCGCATTACCGCCTGGCGACCCACCTTGGCCTGGCGATGTTCCTCATGGTTTATCTCTACTGGATCGCGCAGGATATCCGTTTCCCGCTCCGCACCCAGCGCCGCGACATGAAGCCCAGATTGTTTCCGTTCGTGGTCGCCTTCCTCGTCCTGATCGGCCTGCAGATTTTCTACGGCGCGCTCACCGCCGGCCTGCACGCGGGGCATGTGTATAACACCTTCCCGCTTTGGAACGGGCTCTTGATCCCGCCGGGGATGGGATCGCTCGGCGGCCTTCACGATATCTTCGATAATGCCGTGACCGTGCAGTTCATCCATCGCGGCTTCGGTTGGCTGATCTTCCTCTCGGCGCTGGGCCTGGTCTTCACCGCGAGCCGCACGCCGCAGCTGACGCCTCGGCAGAGGCTCAGCATCCGCATCATCGGGGGCCTGACGCTCGTGCAGTTCACGCTGGGAATCCTGACTTTGCTCAACGCCGTGCCCGTCGCGCTCGGCTCCATGCACCAGATCGGTGCGAGCCTGCTCCTGCTCGCGGCCGTCCACGCCGTGCATGTCTTCCGCGAAGCCCCCATCCGCCTCGTCACGGCTTGAAAATCAGCTCTCGATAGCCAGTTCGGGTTTGCTGCGCAGTATGCGGAAGGTCGCGATCGCGGCCGTCGCTACGCAAAAGCCGGTCAGCCCGAGTCCTAAGGCCAAGGGCAAGCCCAGATGCGGTTGCCACACGCCGCGGAAGAGGAGCTTGGCGATCACGAGGCTGCTCACCACGCCGACCGCCGCTCCGAACAGGCTCGCCGCTCCCGCGATGCTCGCGAACTCACAGAGGGTCGCCCGGAACAGGGTGGAGAATTCCGCGCCCAGGATTTTCAAAAGATTGTGATCCCAACGTCGACTGAGGGCCTGATGCTCCGCGATCGAATAGATCACGAGGAGGCCCGTGAGGCTCGTGAGATAGGCCATCACGTTGAGCACGAGAGCCATCTGGGAAACGATGGCGCTGATGCGTTCGATCAGGGCCGTGACGTCGATCACCGAGACGTTGGGGAAGGCCTTGACGATACGGATTTGGGTCGTCGTTTTCTGGTCGAGCGGTAACTCCGGAATGTTCATCAGGAATGTCTTGGGCGCGTCATCGACCACGCCGGGCTGCAGAACGATGAAGAAGTTCGGTTCGAAGGTATTCCACTTCACCTTCCTGAAACTCGTCACGACCGTTTCGATCGCGAGGCCCTGCACGTCGAAGGTGAGTTTGTCGCCGAGCTTGAGGCCGAGGCGCTTCGCGTAATTCGTCTCTACGGATACCTCACCGGGCCCCTGGCCGCTGTATGGGCCTAGGAAGAACCGTCCTTCATCCAGGCTCTCGCCCTTCGCCAGATGATCCCGATAAGAGAGGTTCACGCCGCGATTCCTCGTGTTCTGCGCCTCCTGGGCCTCACGGGTCTCATTGTTCTCCTCGTCGCCGCGATGCAGGGGTGCGCCGTTGATTTGCGTGAAGCGCGCGGTGATCATCGGCGAGACGGTCTGCGGCGCCAGACCCAGGCTCTTGAGGAGACCCGTTAATCCATCGACCTGATCCTCCTGGATGTCGAAGAGGAAAAAACTCGGCAGCCGCTGGCCGTCGGGACGCTCGAGCTCCTTGAGCAGGCTCATCTGAAGCTGCGGGATCAGGTTGATCAAAGTCCCGCTGAGGCCGAGAGCGATGAAGGCGCTGACGGTCGCCGCGGGATGCGCCCTCAGGAAGGTCGAGGCCAGGCGCAGCGGTAAAAAACGGCTTTTGCGGAAGAGGCGCGCGAGCCTCATGAACGACCAGGCCAGGCCGATGAAGGCCAGGAGGACGGCGAGCGAGACGCCGAAGAAGACGGTTCCGACTTTAAAGGAGTGCGCCTGCCAGAGGGAAAGTCCGTAGAACGCGGCGATGAGCGGCAAGGTCGCGAGGGCTTCACGCGCCAGAGAACCTTCCGGGGCTTCGGTTTGTTCATGGAAAAGATAGGCCGGATTCAGCCGGCGGAGGCGCACGAGCAGGGGCAGGCAAAGAACGATGGCCCCAACGCTTCCGAGCAGTACCGCGAAGAGAGCGGTCGAAGCCGGAACGTGCGCGGAGATGGGCACCGGCGAGAAATCACGCACAGTCCGCAGGAGGATAGGCAGCACCGCCTCGGAAAGGGCCAAGGACAGCAGCGCGCTGACGAGCCCTAAAAAAGCGATCTGCCAGACGTAGAGCAGCACCGCCCGCCCATGGCTGAGCCCCAGGCTCATCAGGACGGCGATAGCGCCCGTTCGTTTGTGGAAGAAGTCGCGATAAAGGTAGGTCGCGCCTATGCCGGCGAGCGAGAAGGCGACGAGGGCCACGAGGCCGAGATAATCCGCTAGGTAACCGAGCATGCGGCCGTTGTCCTGCCCCGATTCCTGGTAGGTGCGGATCCGCAGGGAATTATCGGGCAAAGCGTGGCGGATCTCGCGGGCGAGAGGCTCGAGAGCCACGCCCGCAGGAACTTGGATCAGGATGGATTGGGAAGCGGTGTTGCCGGCTCCCAGCAGCTTCGTGTCCGGGAGCCAGCGATATCCCATGTAGATGTGCGGAGCCATGGACGCGCTGGCGCCGAGGCTCGGCATATCGTCCTTGATGAACGCGGCTATCTTAAAGCGTTCCTGCCCGAGTTCGATCCAATCGCCTTTTTTCACGCCCAGCTTGAGGCCGAGCTCCGGCGCCAGCCAAACGATCTTCTCCCCTTGCAGGGCCGGCGCCCGGCGATGCGAACCGAAGGGATCGAGAGTCATGTCGCCGTAAAAAGGAAAGCCGTCCTCAACGGCTTTGAGCTCGACGAGGCTGGTCTGCGCCTTCGAGCTCGCCATCGTATAGAGGCTCATCACCTTTTGCGTGCGGCTTCCGCCCGGAAGTCCCCGGAGAGCCTTCTCGATCTCGGCGTCCTGGATGGTCCGCCGGCCGCTGATGGCGAGATCGGCGCCCAGCAGCGTGCGTGCCGAGCTCTGCAGGGTCTCGTCGAAGCTCCTCTTCAGAGCGTCGAGGCTGATGAA